>CAMDBL010000019.1 GCA_945889015.1 Devosia equisanguinis | reverse complement strand
ATTCCTCGGAGGAGACCTCGATATTTCGCGCGCAAGAGTCGCTGATGGCGCCGACCCACCGCGACAAGCGGCCAACCGCGACTTGAGCATCGGCGACACCCAGCAGTCCTGAATAGAGGTTCCACGCCCGCTCCCAATGGGTCACGCTGCCTTCGATGCGTCCCCGCATCCAGTAGCGAAACCCGAGGGCGACCAAACGCTCTGGACCAGGAAGGCACCGGGCCGAGCCGAACGGGCATCGAGATATGTCGTCGTCGGCATGAAATGCCGAGAGCCCGCGTGCTTGTTTCCTGGCCATGGCCGTGAGTTCCTCGCCCGTCGACGGTATGCGGAGCTGCCGGAGGCGCCTCAGGCTCCTCCAGGGCCCTTGTCGAAGCCGACCTTGTCCATGATCTCGGAGGCCTTCTTGCGGAACTTGGAGATGTTCTCAAGCGGCAACGCGTCCGGCTTCAACTGACCCCAGCTCTTCACAATCTCCGACGCCGCCACTTTCGAACTCACCGGGTACTCGTTGTTGACCTGGGCATAGATCCGCTGACCTTCCTCGGAGGCGAGATACTGCATCAGCTTGATGGCATTCGCCTTGTTCGGTGCGCTCTTCGCCAGGGCCATGCCGGAGATGTTGACGTGGCTGCCGCGGTCGGCGGCATTCGGGAAGATGATGCGGACACTGTCGGCCCAGGCCTTCTGCTCCGGGTTCTTCAGCATCGCTGCCATGTAGTAGGTATTACCGATGGCGATGTCGCACAGACCTGCCTGCACGTCGCGCACCTGCTCGCGGTCACCGCCGGCCGGCTTGCGGGCGAGATTGTCCCGCAAGCCCTTGGCCCAGGCTTCAGCTGCCGCCTCGCCCTTGTGGGCGATGATGGTCGCCAACAGTGAGGTGTTGTAGACGTGCTGACCCGAGCGGCTGCAGATCTTGCCTTTCCACTTGGGGTCGGCCAGCTCTTCGTAGGTGATCTTGTCCTGCTTGACGCGCTCCTTGGAGGCATAGATCACGCGCGAACGCATGGTCAGGCCGAACCAGTGGCTGTCGGGATCGCGGAAGCTCGCAGGTACGGCAGCGACGAGATCGGCCGCCGTCACCGGCTGCGTCAGCCCGGCATCCTTCGCCTCCGACAGTCGGCCGACATCGACCGTGAACAGCAGATCCGCGGGACTGTTGACGCCTTCCGCGGCCAGCCGCTCATTCAGACCGGCGGACGCAAAGACGACGTTGGTCTTGACACCGGTCTTGGCGGTGAAGGCCTTGAGCAGCGGATCGATCAGACCTGGCTCGCGATAGGAGTAGATGTTGACGCTGTCCTGCGCCATGGCCGCACTCGCGAGCGTGAGTGGTCCTGCGGCGGCCAGCAGACCAGAGACAAGTAAGCCATACCTGGAATGACGAATCTGCATTCGATCGGTCCCTCTTTTCATGGCCGTCCCGCGACGGCGCATTCTGCACTCTTGAAGTCGAGAACAGAGCGAGGGCGAGTCAAAGTCAAGGGATATCTGCCGGAGCCTAGCAGATTGGAATTACTCCAATTTCAGTTCTTAATTCGGGGTCGGAAAACGAGGTCAGGAGCGCGATCTGGCCGGGGGCATCGTCACGGTTGCATCGCGCGGACTGGAGGCGGGGCGTGAGGCTTGCTTGCGGCGAGGACGCGCCGGCGTGCGGGGAGCGGATGCCTTGGCCATCTCGGCCAGGGAATGCTGGTCGAGGACGCTGATGAAGGCCTCGAGGGCGCTGTCGATCACCGTGGTCATCACATTGGTGGCGGTTCGCCCCTTTGCCCGCGGTACGCCCGATATCGCCTCGTCGCCCACCACCTCCATGGCCCGCACGATCTCGCCGATGCGGATGTCGGTCGCCGGACGTTTCAGCGTCACGCCGCCGTAGCGGCCCCGCACGGCGGCGACGAGGTCTGCCCGCGAGAGGATATGCACGATCTTGAAGACGTTCTGCATCGTGATGTCGAGACGGGCCGACAAGTCGGCGACCTTGACGAGCGTGCCCTCGGCGCGCGCGCACTCGATCAGGATCTGAATGGCGTCGTTGGTCGATTTGTTCAATTTCATTTGACAGTCATGTCCGCCGGATCGCGATTTCAAGCCTTTATGTGTCAACTTACCCTGCCGGTCCAGACCTGCGTGCGTGAGGTTCGATGATGGTGTTGTGCGGCAGGACGAACACCTTGCCATCGATGGGGATCTGTCCCACCCGCATCCTGCAGGCGTAGGCGAGGCCGAGCAGATCGTCCGACAGCACCGTCCCGGGCGGGCCGGTCGCGACGATGCGACCGTTGCTCATCAAGATGACGTGCTCGGCCCACGCGGCCGCGAGGTTCAGGTCGTGCATGACGATGGCGACCGCGGTGCCCTGCCGGGCGAGGCGTTGCAGCAGCGAGAGCGTGAGGACCTGATGCGCGGGGTCGAGGCTGGCCGTCGGCTCGTCCAGCAAAAGCGCCTGGCTGCAGCCAGGAGGTACGGGGCAGCTGCGGAGCTGGCAGAGCGCCCGCGCAAGATGCACGCGCTGGCGCTCACCTCCCGACATTCGCGTGTAGACGCGGTTCTCGTAGCCGCGCAGCCCAACGTCGTGCAGCGCGAGGAGTGCGGGCGTGGCGTCCGATGGAGGACCGAAGCCTGGAACGCTCTTACCCAGCAGGACGACCTGCAGGGCGGTGAACGGGAATGAGAGCTGAGTGGCTTGGGGCACCACCGCCCGCCGGCGCGCGAGCTCCATGGCGGTGTAGGACTGAAGACTTTTGCCATCGAGCTCGATGCTGCCTTGCGACGGGCGCCATTCGCCGGAGGCCACCTTCAGCAACGTGGACTTGCCGGCGCCATTGGGCCCGAGAATGACCGTCAGGCGGCCTACCTCGAACGCGGCGTCGACGCCGTCGAGCAAGTGCCGACCTCGGCGTTCCACGGTGATGTCACGCGCTACGATCACGTCATTGGTCCATTCCGCCGGCGCCCCGGCGAAGCACGAGGTGGAGAAACAACGGTGCACCGATGGCCGCCATCACGATGCCGAGGGGCAGCTCGGCCGGCGGCGCGGCCATGCGCGCGATCACATCGGCGCCGACGACGATGGCGCCGCCCGCACATGCGCTGGCTGGGAGTACGACGCGATGGTCGGGGCCGGCCAGCAGCCGGATGAAGTGGGGAACGACGAGACCGACGAATCCGACGATGCCGGCGACCGCGACGGCGGCGCCGACCGCGGCCGCTGTCGCGGCGACGATGGCACGCTTGCTCGTCTCGGTGTCGATGCCGAGGTGAAAGGCCTCGCTCTCGCCGAGCAGGAAGCCGTTGAGGCCACGCGTCAGACGCGGAACGAGGAACGCCAATACCACGGCGAACGGCAGCACGGCGGTGACCTTCGCCCAGCTCGCGCCGGACAAGCTTCCCATCGACCAGAGCGTCAGATCGCGCAATTCGCGATCGTCGCTGACGAAGGCGATCAGCCCCGAGAGCGCGCCGGTGAGCGCCGCGATCGCAACGCCCGCGAGCAGTAGCGTCCCGGTCGCGACCTGTCCGTTCCGGTTCGCGACGGAGACGAGGGCGAACGTGGTGCACAAACCACCGAGAAAAGCCGCGACCGGCACGGCATAGAGGCCGAGCGCTTGCGTGAAGCCGAGCGCCATGCCGTTGCCGAGCGCGATCGTCGCAATCGCCGCCAGCGCAGCGCCCGAGGAGACGCCGATGAGCCCCGGATCGGCCAGCGGATTGCGGAAAAGCCCCTGCATCATCACCCCGGCCATCGCCAAGGCGCCACCGACAAAAAGACCGAGCACGGTGCGCGGCAACCGCACCCCGATCAGGATCAGGCCCATGCGCCGCGATTCTGCGTCGTCGGTCCATCCCATCGACGCCGAGACGGCTCGGGGCAGCGCCGAGAGCGAAAGGCCCGTCGGTCCGACCGCGACCGAGAGAACCGCCACCAGCAGAGCGAGGATTGCCGACAGTACCAGGATGTTCGGCGCCGGGCCACGGATGCCCGGGAGCCGATGGGACGCATCGGATGTCATCGATCCACGTGCGCCTTCAGCGAGGTTGATCGCTACTGGTCCATCAGCTCCCTGGCCGCCGCCGGCGTCCGCGGGCCGAAGCCCATGAGAAAGAGCGCATCCATCTCAACGAACGCTCCAGTCTTTCCGGCCGTCGTCGCCTGGATCGCCGGGATGCGCTTCAACTCGTCGGCGAGGGGAGCGCCGCTGGAGCGGGTCATCGTCACGATCGCGTGGGGATCCAGCGAGATCAGCATTTCCTCCGTCATCGGCTTGAAGCCGTCGATGGCCTCGGCGACGTTCCGCCCATTGGCGAGTTTCAGCATGGTGTCGGCTGCCGTGTTGCGCCCGCCGACGAGAACGCGGCCGTTCTGCAGGCTCAGGATGAACAGCGTTGGAATCGGCGCGCCGGCTTCCCGGCGCAATGCAGAGAGGGCCTCGAGGTCGGCGGCGACCCGGGCGACGATGCGCGAGCCGTCCTCGGCCTTTTCGACCACGGCCGCCACGGCCCGGATCCGGTCGAGCAATGCTGTCGGAGACGGCGTATCGTCGATTTCGACGTACGGAACCCCGCTGGCTTTCAAGGCTCGCACCACCTCGGGCGGCCCAGCCTTGTCGCTGGCGATGATCACGCTCGGAGCCATCGACAGCACGCCCTCGGTCGAAAGCGCGCGCAGGTAGCCGATGCTCTTTTTCGTCTTCAAGGCCTCGGCTGGAAACTGGCTCGTCGTAACTACCGCGACGATGCGGCCGGAGACCCCGAGTTCATAGAGGATTTCGGTGATCGCCCCCCCGGCCACCAGGATGCGGGAGGTGTCGATGCCCTTCGTCTCCGCGCGGATCTGGCTCACCGGCAGGAACGCGGCAGCGGCGAGAACGCCGGCAGAGACGGCCAGTGCCAAGGGGCGAAGCAGGCTTCGTGATCTGGGGGTTCGTGGTGTCGAGAATTTCAATCGCGCCTCTCACTTCGTCAGGATCAGCTTGCCGCTCGCGGTCAGGCGCAGGCGGTAGTCGTTGCCCTCATGATCGAGGATGATCTCGCGCCGGCCTTGGAACAGGTCCTTCACGCTCACCCGCAAGGAAGGGAGCGAGACGGTGGTCGCGGCGCCCCCGGGCTCGGCGGACTGGTGCTTCGTCTTCATCTCGCTTCCTGAGGTTGACGCCGAGGACGTGCAATACATTACGTTGTGAGTCAAGATATGATTCCGTCACGGGCTCGTAGTCGCATTCGCGCACTGCACGGCAGCCATGTCGCGACTGAAGTCAGCGAAATATAGTTGACGATAAGAGTATAGTTTAGTAATCCGCCATCAGCCAGCCCGCCAAGCGTTCGCAGCGCCAGCCAGCCAGCCCGACATCAACGAGTGCTGCTTCGACCGGGACGGGGGCGAGATGTTTTCAACAGTCAAACGTATGCTTCTTATGTCGACGGCGGTTTCCGTCGCGTGGCCGGCAGCCGCAAATGCCCAGCAGGCGGCGGTGGAGTTGCCGACGGTGGTGGTCAAGACGCCGTTGGATGGCGTCGTCACGACGACGAGCAAGGCGGCGCCACGCAACGCGCCACGGCTTGCGGCGCCGGCCGTGACGCCTGCGGCCGAGGCGGCCGCTCTCGTCACGGTGCCAGACGGCGTCTCGCTCGCGGCGCCGACGGCCATCGATGCGCTGAGTGGTTCGAGCGCAGTCGATCGCAGCCAGATCGATACGCAGTTTCAGGCCGACCAGATCTCACAGGTGTTGCGCACCATTCCCGGGGTGACAACGCAGGAGACGGCGCGCGACACCGCCACGGCCATCAATATCCGCGGTCTCCAGGATTTCGGCCGCGTGAACGTTCTGGTGGAGGGCGCGCGGCAGAACTTCCAGCGCTCGGGGCACTCGGCCAACGGTGCGTTCTATTTGGATCCCGAGATGATCAAGCGTGTCGACGTCACGCGCGGGCCGACCGCGACGGTCTACGGATCGGGCGCCATCGGCGGCGTGGCCGCCTTCGAGTTGCTCGATGCCGACGATATCCTGAAGCCCGGCGAGTACATGGCCGGCCGCACCCGTACCCGATACTCCAGCAATGGCGATGGCAAGCTCGCAAGCTGGACCGGCGCCGTTCGCGCCGGAAATTTCGACATCGTCGCTCAGATGAACGGCCGTTGGTCGCACAACTACGAGGACGGCAGTGGCACCGAGGTCTCCGGCTCGAACGACAAGACCAAGTCGAACCTGCTGAAGACTCGCTGGCGGCCGGCACTCGGACATCAGATCTCGCTGTCGTATCTCAACTTCACCTCGAAGTTCGAGGACCAGGTTCAGACCGGCGGCTCTCTGCGAGATACCACCGTCGACAACAATCAGCTCACAATCGGTTACACCTACGCGCGGCCTGATACGCCCCTGCTCGACTTGAGCGTGAAGGTCTACAAGAACAGAACCGACATGGAGCAGTCGCGGAAGGCTGACGTGACGGTGCCGAAGTTCTCGGCGACGGCCGTGCCGGGCGTGTGTGCCCCTGGAAGCTTCTTCATCGGCAGCTTGACGTGCATGGGCTTCGTGACGTTCCCCGCCGGTGCGGAACGCTTCTTCAATGTAGATACGGAAGGCTTCGACGTCTTCAACACGTCGAGATTTGTCCTCAGCCCCTCGGCCAAGCTGGCGCTCACCTACGGCGGTGATGCGTTCCGCGACAAAGTCGACACCTTCGACCCGACCGAAGGCGGCGACGAGCTGACCCCCAACGGTCAGCGCAGTGTCTACGGCGCATTCGTGCAGGCCAACTTCAAATTGTTCGAGACGGTCGAGTTGATCGGCGCCGTCAGGCACGACACCTACCGGCTGGAAGGCGGCACGACGGAGGCTTCGGGCGAGCGCCTGTCACCGAAGGCGACCGTCGCCGTCACTCCGCTGCGTGGCTTCACGTTCTTCACGACCTATGCGGAGGCGTTCCGGGCGCCATCCGTGACGGAAACGCTGATCACCGGCATTCATGCGCCGCCGGCGGATTTCCGTCTACTGCCGAATCCGAACTTGCGTCCCGAGGTCGCTCACAACATCGAAGCTGGCCTCAACGTGAAGCTGGACGGCGTCGTCGTCACCAAGGACGTGTTCAGGGCCAAGCTCGTCGCCTTCCAGAACAAGGTCGACGACTACATCGATCAGGTGTTCAAGCAAGGCACCGCGGTCGGCCCCAACGTGACCGCGGATGATTCGCTCCAGTATCAGAACCTCGACAAGGCCAAGCTCGAGGGCATCGAGTTCGAGGCAGCCTACGACGCGCGCGCTTGGTTTTTCGGGATCGGAGCACACCGCATACGCGGCATCAACGAGGAGACCGGAGACGGACTCTATACGGTGCCTGCGGATCAGATCACGCTGACGGCCGGCTTCCGCGCCTTCAATGAGAAGCTGACCGCGGGATCACGCGTACGTCTGGTCGGCAATCAGGATCGCTTCACCGCGGACGCGGGCGATACGATCCGAAAGTTCGCGGATGGCTATGCCATGCTCGATTTGTTCGGACAATACGAGATCAACGACATCGCCACGGTGAACCTGAACATCGACAACGTATTCGACAAAACCTACCGCCAGCACCTGGACCAGTACAACAGCCCGGGCCTGAGCGCGCGTGTCGGTTTCACGATGCGGCTGGGTGCAAAGTGAGCCTGGCGATGAGCGAATGGACGATCAGAAAAGGGGAGCACACATGTACGTCGCAATGAACCGCTTCAAAGTTCGCAGGGATCGTGCAGGGGATTTCGAGCAGGTCTGGCTCAGTCGCGAGACCCATCTCCACCAGATGCCGGGCTTCATGTCTTTTCAGCTGCTGAAGGGGCCCGAGCGGGAGGATCACCAGTTGTTCTCCTCCTACACCCTGTGGACGTCGTTCGCGGACTTCGAGAGGTGGACCAAATCCGAGGCGTTCGCCAAGTCTCATGCCCGGGCCGGCAGCGCCAACGGTCAACCGATGACGCTCGGCCATCCCGAGTTCGAGGGCTTCCATGTGCTGCAGGAGGTCGATGGCGATGGACGCACACGTTCCTTCGCCGACGCGGCATGATTCGATCGCAACCTGCTGGTCACGAAGAGTATGTCCATGAACGACAGTGCTCCCCACATCACCCTCGCGCAACGCCTCGCTGAAAACCCTGACGGCGTGCTGGAGCGCATCGCCGAGGAGCATGGCGTCAGCCTGCTGCTGGCGACCGAGGCGCTACCGAAGGCGCATCGGACAATCATCGACGGACAACTCTTCGAGAGCGTGATGGAGGACATCACGACGTGGGGAGAAATTCTGTTCATCGTGCACACCAAGGGGATCGTGCTCGAGTGCAAGGGCGCTCTGCCTCCGGGCAGTTCGGCGCGCGGCTACTACAACATCCACGGGGACAGCCCGATCGGTGGGCACATCAAGGCCGAGCGCTGCCGGCGGATCGCTTTCGTGAGCCGTCCCTTCATGGGACGTGCCTCGTGCTCCGTACAGTTCTTCGACGTCGATGGTGAAGCGATGTTCAAGATTTTCGTCCGCCGCGATGCCGATCGCAATCTGCTGCCGGCGCAGGTCGCACTGTTCGGAAAACTGCGCGATCGTCTGGCGTCGGTGGAGTGATGCTTCAGAGCGCAGGCAGGGGAGCCGCCATGCCACGGGTAACAGGGTCAGATGGTTTAAGCGGCTCGATACGCCATGTTGCGATCGTCGCGTTGCCGCTGTTGGGTTGGGCGACCTCCGTCATGGCTGAGACCATCGCGGGTACGGACGCGGCGGTCCTCCCCGCACCCGAGGCTGTCCGGGCGGCCATCACGTCGAGTGGTCTTCCGCACGATCTTTCGCCCTGGGCAATGTTTCTGGCCGCCGATACCGTTGTCAAGGGTGTCATGATCGGGCTGGCTGCCGCATCGTTCATGGTGTGGACGGTATGGTTGGCAAAGACGATCGAGATCGTCGTCGCCAAGGCGCGGTTGCGGAAATCCCGCAGGCAGCTCGGGGCTCAGCCGACGTTGGAAGCCGCCGGGCGTGCGCTGTCTGAACGTACAGGGATCGCTGCCGATTTCGTCGCCGCGGCCGAGGCCGAGTTCGCGCTCTCCCGCGATACGGGACGGGGGAGCGGCATCGAGCAGCGTATCGTCTCGCGGATACAAGACATCGAGGCCGCAGCCACGCGCGGCATCCGTGGCGGCATGGGTTTTCTCGCGACGGTCGGTGCGACCGCCCCCTTTATCGGTTTGTTCGGCACCGTCTGGGGGATCATGAACAGTTTCATCGGCATCTCTCGCGCCCAGACGACGAACCTCGCGGTCGTCGCTCCCGGTATCGCGGAGGCGCTGCTGGCAACCGCCATCGGGCTCGTCGCGGCGATACCCGCGGTCATTCTCTACAACCAGCTGGCCCGTGCCACGGCCACCTACAAGGCGCTGGTCCGCGAGAACGCATCGGAAGTCCTGCGGCTCGTGTCGCGTGATCTGGATCGCGGCGTGGCGCCGATGGCGCCCGTCCTTCACCGGATCAGGGCGGCGGCGGAGTAGTCATGGCCGGGGGACTTTTCAGTGGCGACGATGACGATCTCGAGGAACAGCACGAGATCAACGTCACGCCTTTCATCGACGTCATTCTCGTTCTACTGATTATTTTCATGGTGGCAGCGCCGCTCTCCACCGTCGATATCCCGGTGGAACTTCCAGTTTCGGCAGCGCCGCAGCAGAAGCGGCCCGACAAGCCGATTTATGTGACCTTGAAGGTGGATCTGTCCCTTTCGGTCGGCGAGGATCCGGTTACTCGCTCTGCATTGATCGATGCCATCGAACGCCAAACCAAAGGCGAGAAGGCGACCCGCCTCTATTTGCGTGCCGACAAATCCGTACCCTACGGCGAGCTGATGGTGCTGATGGATGCTCTGCGATCCGGTGGCTACCTGAAGGTCGGTCTCGTGGGTCTCGAAGGCGCAGCATCCGCGTCGGGGCTGGACAAATGATGTCGGCTCGGAGAGGCGGATGGGCTGTGGTGCGTTGGATCGTGGCCGTGGCCCTGGTCTCGACCGCCCATGCCGCAGCCATCTCGCTGACCGTCGGCGACGCGCAGCCCGAGCCCGACCTCACGGCCGCCGGCGCGATCCTGGTGGAGCTTGCGCCGACGCCCACGACGATGCTGTCTCGACCCGAGACGCTGCCGATCGGACCGCCGCGTCCCGAGACGCCCGAGGCCCCAGCCGTCGCCGCGAGCGAGAACAGCGAGACGCCACTGCCCGAGCCCGTGTTGCCGGCCCTCCCGGTTCTGGCCACTGCGCCGCCCGAGCTGACGATTCCCGAGCAGACGGAGAAGGAGCCAGAGGCCGAAATCGAAAAGCAGAAGCTGGAGAAGTATCAGGCGGCTCAGGCGGCCCAGCAGGCGTCCACGGCTGCCGCCCCGCCGCCGATAGACGGGGTCGAAGCCAAGGCATCGTCGGCGCCGGTTGCCGGGGTGCCGGACAAAGATCGGCGCATGTTGGCGAAGTGGCAGGGAGCGGTATCTGCACATTTGTCACGGCATGCGCACTCACCCAAGGCGGCTCGACGTGACTTCAAGGAGCGGCAAGCACGGGTGAAGTTCTCGATCGACGAGGCCGGGCGTGTCCTGTCCACGACGATCGTCGCGTCCTCCGGCTCGGCCGTCTTCGATGCGGAGGCCGAGGCCATGATCCGACGCGCGAGCCCGCTACCTTTACCGCCCGGCAAGGCGGCGAACGGCGGCCTCGACATGGTCGTGCCCGTTCGCTTCACGTTCCGGTGAGAACTCCGGCTGCTGTCGAAGATCGACGCCAGACACGGGTCCTGGCGTGCCGAGAGCATCATTGCCCGCCGATGGGGCGTCGTCGCTCGATGCCGAATTCATGAGACCATCGCTGGCGCCCTGAGCCGCGCATTCGGCTTCTCTCGTATCGAGGCAAACACCTGGACAAGATCCGCGCCATGAAGTGGATCAAGTCATTCTGCAGCTCTTTGGCGAGACGAACACGGGTCCGATCTGAACCGCAGTCGCGCACGGATCTTCCAGATCTGGACGCGCAAATCCTGTGCCGGAAACTCGCGAGCGAGCCAGCGTCGCCGAGTATGAAGCGACTGTGCAAGATTTTTATCGCATCGGGGAACCTGCATGTAAAGCAAGAGGTTGGCTAGCCAGTGTCTTGAGGAATCGCGTCGAGCATGGAGACTGACATAGCCAGCATCAGCGGACTGGGTATCGCAGGTTCGGGCGGGCAGCCGAACTCGGCCTCGACCGTTTTCGAGGATGAAGCCAATACCGGCCCCGTCGGCTCGTCTTCGATGCTGGCGGCCCTGCGCAACGCGCCAAATGATGCGGACACCTCCGCGATCGCGCCGGACGTGGTCGGGGTCGACGAGGAAACGCCATCCGAAGAGCCGGTCGCGCCGCCGATCAACATCGTCGACGGTGACGACGAGGCCAATACGCTGCGCGGCACCGATGGCGTCGACATCTACAATGGGAATGGTGGCGACGACCGCATCAGCGGAGCGGCTGGCAACGACATTGTCTCAGGTGGCGCCGGCAACGACACGATGGGCGGTGGCGAGGGTAACGACTTACTGCTCGGGAACGACGGAAGCGACGACATTGCGGGAGGGCCGGGTGACGACATCATCAACGGCGGCGCCAACGCGGAAGGCAGTTTCGAACGGCTCGACGGCGGCGAGGGCAACGACTTCATTTCGGGTGAGGGCGGCGAGGACTCCATCAACGGAGCGGCAGGCAACGATCTGATCATGGGGGGCGACGGCAACGATACCATCAACGGCGGCGACGGCAACGACACGATCCTCGGTGGAACCGGCCTCGACCTCATCGATGGCGGTGACGGGGACGATATCATTTTCGGCGGCGCCAACAATGGGGATACGGGCGGCGTCGAAACGCTGAATGGCGGCAATGGCGACGATTGGATCTTTGGTGAGGACGGCAATGATCTCATCAACGGGGGCAACGGCGCCGATCACCTGCTCGGCGGAGCCGGCAACGACACGATCGAAGGTGGTGCGGGAGACACATCGGACACGCTGCTCGGTCAAGCGGGTGACGACCTGCTCTACGGCAACGCCGGCGACGATTCGTTGAGCGGCGGTGATGGCGCCGACACACTCAACGGTGAAAGCGGCAACGACGTCCTCGACGGTGGCGCGGGCGACGATAGTCTGTATGGAGGCACAGGCGAAGACACGCTCACGGGCGGGGAAGGCGCGGACACGCTCGTCGGCGGCGATGGCGCCGATAGGTTCGTGATGACCGCCGGCAGTGGTGCTGACGTCTATGAGGATTTCGAAGTCGGTCTCGACACCATCCAGGCGGATGGCTTCACCGCGACCGACGTGACCGTCGTGGAAACTCCGGACGGCGTCCGTCTCGACTTCGGCAACGGCGACAGTATCGACCTCATCGGTGTTGCGTCCTCGGATATTCCGGACGACTTCGCGGGGATCGTCGAATTCGGTGACGTGACATTGCCCGGCGGCACAGACGGCGACGACTTGCTGACCGGCACCGACGGTCCCGATACGCTCGCGGGCCTGGCCGGCAACGACACGCTGCTGGGTCTGGCCGGTGACGACTCGCTGGACGGCGGCGAAGGCAACGACCGTCTGGACGGCGGCGCGGGCCTCGACACGCTGATCGGCGGCGAAGGCGACGACACTTACGTGATGGTGGCCGGCAACGGTGCGGATCTGCTCGACGACTTCGAGGTCGGCGCCGACCTGATCGAGGCCGAGGGGTACACCGCCGATGACGTGAGCGTCGTGGATACGGTCGGCGGCGTGCAGCTCGATTTCGGCAACGGAGATACGTTCGATCTGACCGGAGTGGAGCCGGGCGAGGTCCCGGACGACTTCGCTGGAATCATCGATTTCGGCACCACGACCGTGCCCGGCGGCACCGACGGCGACGACTTGCTGACCGGCACCTTGGATGGAGATGCGCTGTCGGGATTGGCGGGCGACGATGCCATCTATGGACTGGCCGGTGACGATTTGCTCGACGGTGGTGCAGGGGGTGACCTGCTGAGCGGAAATGGAGGAAACGACACGCTGCTCGGCGGCGACGGTATCGATACGCTGAGGGGCGGTGTCGGAAACGACCTGCTCGAGGGTGGCGCGGGTCGGGATGCCCTGGTCGGTGGCGGCGGCGACGATACGCTCTCGGGCGGTACCGGTTCGGATACACTGTCCGGCGGTATGGGCGCCGACGAGTTCGTGGTTTCCGCCGGTGATGGAGCCGACCTCGTGCAAGACTTCCAGATCGGGGTCGACTCCATCCGCGCGATCGGTTTCACCGCCGACGACGTCAGCGTCTACGATACGGCGCAGGGCGTTGCGCTCGATTTCGGCGACAGCGCCTCGATCAATCTCGCCGGCATCGATCCGACCGATATCCCGGCCGATTTCGCCGGCATCGTCTCCTTCGAGCCGGCTGCGCAGCCTCTCGCGACGCCGACGGATCAATTGGTCTGACGAACGGAGCATCAGTCCGGCTCGCCGGAGCTCGGCTTCCATACTCGAAGCCGAGCATTATTCGGGGTTCCTGAACGATTGTCGAGACGGAGGTGCGATTGTCGAAATTGCAGGCGCCGACCGGCGGCCTCCGCCGGCTGAAGAGCGTCATGCCGATCATCGCAGCGGTCTTGCTGTTCAGCGCATTTCTCAATCTGCTGACGCTGACCGTGCCGCTCTACATGTTGCAGATCTACGATCGTGTCGTGACTTCAGGCTCTATTCCGACGCTCGTCATGCTGACGATCATGGCGGGCGTCTGCCTGATGCTGTTTGCGGGCTTCGACGTCGTGCGTGGGAGGCTCGTTTCGAGAGCCAGTATCCGCATCGAGCGAACGTTGGGCCCGAAAGCGCTCGAATGCTCCATCGCGGCGGCGGCGGAACGCGGCAGTGTCAAGTCCTCCCAGCCGCTGCGCGACTTGCAGGAAGTCCGTGGGTTTGTCGCGTCTCCGGGCTTCCTGGCGTTCGTCGACGTGCCGTGGGTGCCCGCATACACGGTCCTGATATTCCTGATGCACCCGGCGCTGGGTGCGGTGGCGCTGGTCGGTGCCCTCGCGCTGGCCGAGATCGGCGTGATGAGCGAGGTGATGGGGCGGCGGCTGCAGTTGCAGGCACGCGAGGCCTCGGCGCAGGCCGGTCGCCGGGTCGAAGGCTACATCCGTCATGCCGACGTGATCCGGGCGATGGGGCTGATGCGGTTCGTCGAAGCGCGCTGGAAGAGTGACGTAGCGGCGGCCTTCTCGCCGATGGGAAAGGCCGCGGATCGGGCCATCCTGATGGCTGGACTGGCTCGAATGGTACGAGCCGGGCTGCAGATCGCGCTTCTGGGTACGGGGGTCGTGCTGGTGCTGAGGCAGCAGATCACGGTTGGGCAGATGACGGCGGCATCGGTACTGGCCGCGCGCGCGTTCGCACCGCTCGAGCAGGCGATCGGGTCCTGGCGGGCTCTGCTGTCCGCGCGCGCTGCGTGGGGGCGTTTGAAAAGTGCGATGGATCTCCTCCCGCAGCCTGGATCCAAGCTCGCGCTGCCCGCACCGGAGGGGCACCTCTCCGTTCAATCAGTCAGTCTACGGCAACCTGGCCGGGGCCGGCCTCTGCTCGAAGACATATCACTCGAGATTCCCGCCGGTGAGGTGATTGGCATCACCGGGGCGAGCGGGGCAGGAAAATCCACGCTCGCGCGCATGCTCGTCGGTCTCGAGACGCCGACCGAGGGCGCTATTCGGCTCGACGGCGCCGAGCTGGCGGACTGGCAGCCAGAACAGCTGGGAGCGGCGATCGGCTATCTTCCGCAGACGGCGTCGTTGTTTCCCGGCACGATCGCCGAGAACATCGCGGCGCTGGATGAGGAGGCCAATCCGGAGTGGATCGTCGAGGCCGCCAAGCTCACCGGCACGCACGACATGATCCTGGCGCTGCCGGGGGGCTACAACGCCGAGGTCGGCTGGGATGGCGAATTCCTGTCGGCGGGCCAACGCCAGCGCGTGGGCCTTGCACGTGCGTTCTATGGTGATCGCCGATTGATCGTGCTCGACGAGCCGAACGCGAACCTCGATCCGGCCGGGGATGCCGCGCTCGCGGCTGCTGTCACCTGGGCACGGCGTCACAAGCGCACGGTCATCCTGGTCACGCACCGGCGGGAAATCCTGGCCAAGGTGGATCGCATCGTGCTGATCGACCAGGGACGCCTCGTCAAGGTCGGGCGTCCCGCGCCATCCGTGATCGCCAGCAATCCGGCATCGCGTGCTGCGAGCACGGTGACTGCATCGGCAGCGGTCACGGATCATACGCCACGGCGGGTTGTCGAGAAGGCGCGCACGCACGGCCCCTTGGCCGGCCGACGCACTCCACCCCGAGAGCCGGCCTCATCCACACCTCAACGAGCCGCGAACCCGGCAAAGGCGCCCGTGAAGCTGACCGACCGGATTGCTCTGGTGAGGCTTGACTCCATTGAGATCGACCCGGAGTTGCAAGTCATGGTCAAGGAATTGCAACGGGCACTGACATGACCTCCAAGCCCGACCGCTCGAGCGTCGTTCGATTTCCCACGGCCGGCCGCCGGGCAACGGCGACCCAGGCGCAAGACGAGAGCAGGTCCATGCGTCAGCATGGAGGCCGGGCCCGTGTGATCCCCCATCGCGCGGAGGTCGCGGAGTTGGAGATCGGCTCGACCCGCAATCTCGTTCTCGTCGGCGTGACACTGATCATTCTTCTGGTCGGTGGACTGGCCGGTTGGTCGTCGCTGGCGCCATTGAGCTCCGCCGTCGTGGCACAGGGTGTGGTCAAGGTCAGGGGAGACCGGCGCGTCGTGGAGCATCTTGAGGGCGGGATCATCCGCCGACTGCTGGTCGGCGAAGGCGATCGTGTCACCACTGGGCAGACCGTCGCACTGCTCGACGATGCCAAGCTCGCAGCCGGTCGCAAGGTCATCCAGGCCAAGCTGTCGAGCGCACTCGCTCGCGAGGCGCGCGTCCTGGCCGAGCAAAAGGGCGCTGCCGCCGTAGTGTTCCCAGACGAGCTGGTGTCGAGCGATGATCCCGATACAGCGCATCTGATGCGTGCCCAGAGCACATTGTTCGAAACGCGGCGCAATACGCTCGCCGGCGCTCTACTGGTCAAGGACCGGAAGCTGGCGCAGGTGCGCGACGAGATCGGGGCCTACCAGGCGCAGCTCGCGTCCGGCGAGCAACAGCTCGTCTTCCTGCGTGAGGAGTTGGGCGATCTCGAAACACTGATGAGGAAAGGGCTCACCCGCAAGCCAAGGATGCTCGCCCTACAGCGCCAGGCCGAAAGCATCTCCGGTGATGGCCGCCAGAAGCAGAGCTTGATCGCTCGTTCCCGTAAGGAGCTGGCGACGATCGAGCAGGAGAAGCGCCAGCTGCTGCTGGAGCGGATGGACGAGATCGGCCGTGAGCGGCGGGAGGTGTTGGACGAGATCGTGGATGCCCGCCAGCGCATCGCTGTCATGGAGGAGCAGATGCGGCGGCTCGTCGTCACCGCACCGATCTCGGGGACCGTGATCGGGGTCGGGCCGAAGACGTCCGGTGCCGTCGTTTCCCCCGGCGAGAGGATGATGGAAATCGTGCCGGAGGATGCCGAGTTGGTGATCGAGGTGCACCTCTCTCCGGGTGACATCGAAGGGGTCAAGACCGGTGCACGGGTGCGCATACGGATCACGGCCTACAATGCGCGCCGCACACCCGTCGTTCTCGGGACCGTCGAGCAAGTCTCGGCGGACCGGCTGGAGCAGCCGGCGGCGGACAAGCAGGGATCACGCGTCGATGGCTCGGTGCCGCCACGGCCCTACTACAAGGTGATCGTCAAGCCGCAGGCCGATCAGCAGGCACCGCATGCGCCGATACTGGCGCCGGGCATGCCGGCCGAGGCCTACATCGAGACAAGAAATTTGACGCTGGCCGACTATGTGCTGGCGCCATTGATCATCGGGATCGATCACGCCTTCCAGGGGCGCTGATCGATCAGGGAGAGCCGAAGCCGGAGCCCGGCTTCTTGTACTCGGGACGCGGCGGGGCGAAGATATCGAGAACGCGAGCGCCCTGCGGGCCGGCACGCATCGTATGCGGAACATTGCCGGGCGTGCGCCAGAAATCGCCCTTCTTGACGTGGATTTCCTCGCCTCCTTGAAAGCGGATCGCGGTGCCCTCGAGCAGCACGCCCCATTGCTCCTCGGGATGGTGGTGCATCGTTCCCTCGGCGCCAGGGGCGATCGACACCACGGAGAGCATCGCGTGCTCACCGGCGAAGATGTGCGTCGTCAGCCCGGGGGCAAGCTCGCGGAACAGGCCATCGCTGGGATTGTCGAGGTTGTGGTACTCGCTCTTCTGAGTCATCCTGCGTCTCCCTTCGATATCGTTGAATTTGAGCTCATTGTATCGCGCCGGCCTCGCGCAGCGCTGCGATTTCATCCTGGCGCAGCTGAAGCAGGCGCCCGAGCACGGCATCGGTGTGCTGGCCCAGGCCCGGCGCCGGCGTCGAGGGTCGAGGTGTCTCGCCGGACATCTTGATCGGGTTGCCCGGCAGCCTCACCGTGCCGACGTCGGGATGCTCGACCTCGACGATCATGCCCCGCTCCGCGACGGGGGGTTCCGCGAACGCCGCATCGACGTTGTTGACCGGCGCGACCGGCACCTCCGCCGCGCGCAACCGCTGCAGCCAGTCGGCGACCGTGCGCTGTTTGAAGAGGGCCTCGAGGCGCGGGACCAATGCGTCGCGATGCGCGACCCGACCTGGATTGTCGGCGAAACGGGGATCCTCTGCGAGCACCGGATCGCCGAGCACGTCGCACAGCCGCCGCCAGAAGATCTCCTGCCGGGTCGCCACGACGATATGGCCGTCGGAAACAGCGAACGCTTGCCACGGCACCGTGTACTCGTGCGCCGAGCCCGGCGGCTGGGGAACTTCGCCATTGGTGAGCCACATCGTGCCGGTGTAGCCGAGCAGGTGCAGCATCGTGTCGAACATGGACACCTCGATGCGGCGGCCAACTCCGGTGCGCTCGCGATCGAACAGCGCGGCGAGAATGCCCTTGCAGGAATAAATGCCGCCACTGACGTCGGCGAGCGGAATGCCGATGCGGACCGGCGGCCGGCCCGACTCGCCCGTGATCGCCATGTGGCCGCTCATCGCCTGAATGACGAGATCCAGTGCGGGCAGGTCGCTGTAGGCTCCCGCCTCGCCGAAGCCGGTGATCGAGCACTGGATGATGCGCGGATTGATGGCGCTGAGCGTCGGATAGTCGATCTGCAGCCGCTCGAGGACGCCGGGCCGGAAATTGTCGACGACGACATCGGAGACCTTGACGAGGTCATGGAAGATCCGGCGGCCGGCGGTGGACTTCAGATCGAGGACGATGCTCTCCTTGTTGCGATTGAAGGTGAGGAACAGGCCGCTGACGCCGCGGTAGGGCGCCACCGATGGAATACGGCCGAGATCGCCGCCCGGCGCCTCGACCTTGATCACCTCGGCGCCCATGTCCGACATCAACTGGCTGGCGTAGGTGCCGGCGATGATCTGGCCGAGTTCCAGGATGCGGACGCCGCTGAGCGATTGCCTCATGGGGATGTCCGTCACAGCCCGAGATCGCGCGCGATGATGTTGCGCTGGATTTCGGAGGTGCCAGCGCCGATCACCGCAAGGCGCGAGTCGCGGAAGAACCTCTGCATCGGATATTCCATGCAATAGCCGTAGCCACCGAGGATCTGGAGACCGAGATCGGAGACCGCCTTGTAGGCTTCACCCGTGTAGAGCTTCAGGACGGCCGCGTCCGAGCGCGTCGCCTTGCCCTGCGACATCAGCCAGGCGAAGCGGTAGACGAGCGTTCGCGAGACGTCGAGCATCACTTTCATATCGGCGAGCTTGTGCGAGATCGCCTGGAACGAACCGATCGGGCGGCCGAACTGCTTGCGCTCCTTGGCATACTGCAACGCGTACTCGAATGCCGCGGAGGCGGCGCCGGTGCGGGCTGCAGAAAGGCAGAGCCGCTCGTACCAGAGATAGGCGTCGACGGCCTCCCAGCCACGGTCGACGGTGCCGAGCACGGCCGAGGCTGGAACCGCGACCCCGTTGTAGAAAACCTGTGTAGTACCGATGGCGCGCTGTCCCAGGGTTTCGATCTTGCGCACCTCGATGCCGGGTAGCTTTGTATCGACCAGGAAGTTGGTGATGCCCTGCTGCTTGCGCTCGCCGCTGGCCGTGCGCGTGACGAGAAGGCAGTAGTCGGATATATCCATCCCCGACGTGAACACTTTCTGGCCGTCGATGACGTAGCCTCCGTCGACGGCTTTCGCCCGCGTCGTCAGCGATGCCGCGTCCGAGCCCGATGCCGGCTCGCTCAAGCCGAAGCAGAAGGACAGTTCGCCACGCGCGACACGCGGCAGGATCTCCCGCTTCTGCTCGGGCGTGCCGTGCAGCTGCACCGCATAGCCGCCGTAGGTCAGCGTGCGGAACAGCCACATCGCCAACTCTTCGAAGTGCCGGCCCGCCTCCTCGAGCAGGATCGCGAGGTCGATCGCCGATCCGCCGCTGCCGCCGTAGTCAGGGGGTAGCGCCAAGCCGAACCAGCCGTGCCTGGCGAGGGCGTCGTAGGCCTCGCGCGGTGGGCGCGCCTCGCGGTCGCACTGCTCCGCGTACTGGGGCGGGCAGACCTCGTCGAGCAGCTCCGCGACGTGGGAGCGCAGCGTCTCTTGTTCGTCTGTGAACGAGAAGTCCATTCGAGGTCTCACCGGTCTGCGGGACAACGCCTGGGAAGGCGCCTGCGGCGCGTTCGAGGCAGCTGTGTTTCCCCTGGCAGAAATATCGATGGAGATCAACTCGACCCGTGGCGTCCTAGACCAGCCGCGGCAGGATCATCGCGGCAGCGCTCTCCAGGTCGAGCCTGAGGGCCGTCTCCGCAGCCTCGCCGTCGTGGCGCTGCAGCGCCGCCAGGATGGCCTGATGGCTGGTGACGAACTGGTCCTGCATCTGAAAGCCCGCAGCCAGATGCAGATAGGGGCCGATGCGTGCCCACAGCGGCTCGATGATGTCCAGCAGCCGCGGCATGCCGGCCGCGCGGTAGATGGTGAAGTGGAACGCGAAGTTGAGCTCGAGGTACGTCGCCTCCGCGTGGGTCTTGGCGGCGATCCGGCGATGGAGCCGTTCGAGCTCGCGCAGCTCGGACGCCGACATCGACGTCGCTGCCTCCCGGGCAGCCAACCCCTCCAGCCGGCAACGGATGGCGATCAGCTCGCGATAGGCGGCGGCCGTGGCCGGCGCGACCTGGAAGCCGCTGCGGGGACGGCCCACCAGAACACCTTCGCCGACGAGCTGCTTGAGGGCGACACGGATCGGCGTCGCGCTGAGACCGAAGGCCGTCGCGAGCGTCCGTGTCGAGAGCTTTTGTCCCGGGGCGACCGCGCCTGAAGCCAGCGTCCGGCGCAGATGCTCGTAGACCTGGGTATCGACAGGCCGATCCGGACCGAGCGCGAACGGGCTCAGATGGACGGCGTCCGGCGGCCGGGCCTTGTCGGTCCGCTTCGGCTGTCCTTGTCTGTCCTGCGCGTTTGCCATGGTCTCGCTGCCTAGCACATCCGTCGCCTTGCGCACCACCGCCGCGAGCGAATCGCCAGGCCCGAAGCGGCCCGAAGCGGATTGACAGTCCGTCGGGCGCTACCTAATCTGCGATCCCAGTTCGGCAGAAGGAACGGCGCGTGCGCAGGGACAGCGAGAAGCCCGTGGCCTTCGTCAGCGCGGGGGCGGGTGGGGCCGGTCGCACCATCGTGCAACGGCTGGCGAGCGCGGGCTATCGGGTCGCGACGTGCGATATCGACAGGGACGCCGTGACCTCGCTCGATGGTCACGCAGGTGCGGTCACGGCGCGACAGTGCGATCTGTCCCGCCCGGCAGACGTCGCTCGCGTGTTCGGCTGTCTGATCGAGCCGCTCGGCCGCCTGGATCTCCTCGTCAACAACGTCGGCATTGCGGGGCCGACGGCGCCGGCCGAGGACGTCGAGGTCGACGAGTGGGAGTACACGCTCAGGTGCAATCTGACGTCGCACTTCGTGTGCGCCAAGCTCGCCATTCCACTGATGAAGGCGCGCCGATCCGGCGCGATCGTCAACATCTCCTCGGCGAGCGTCAAGGTCGGGCTGCCGATGCGGTTGCCCTATGTGGTCTCCAAGGCCGCGATCCTCAGCATGACGACCAATCTCGCCCGCGAGCTCGGTCCATTCGGCGTGCGGGTCAACGCCTTGCTGCCGGGGCCGATCGAGGGCGAGCGGCTCGACCGGATCGTGGCGTCCAAGTCGAAGGCCGTCGGGGTGACGGCCGAGGCCTACCGGGCCGAGATGCTGCAGTTCGTTTCTCTGCGATCCACCGTCTCGCCGGACGACATCGCCGAGGCCATTCTCTATCTTGCCTCGCCAGCGGGGGCTCGCGTCAGCGGGCAATGCATCGGTATCGACGGCAATCTCGAATACGAAGTATGAGCAGCGCCTGTGTCCGCGATCTCGCGGCTCGGCCTACGACACGTCATCGACACAGCGGTGGGTTCCAAAGATGAGATTGGCTTGCGATACCGGCGGCACTTTCACCGACCTGATGGTGGAAAGCGACGACGGCACCTTGCGCATGTACAAGGCGCCGACGACGCCCAAGGATCCGGTCCAGGGACTGATCGATGCGGCGGCTCTCGCTGCGCAGGACATGAAGCTGACGTTGCCGGAGTTCCTGGCACGCTGCGATCTGCTGATCCACGGGACCACGCATGCCATCAACGCGATCATCACGGGGCGGACGGCGCGCACGGCGTTCCTGACGACGGCGGGCCATCCCGATGTGCTGGTGCTGCGCGAGGGTGGCCGTCAGGAGCCGTTCAATTTCCTCGTGCCTTATCCCGAGCCCTATATCGCGCGCGCGATGACCTTCGAGATTCCCGAGCGGGTGATCGCGACGGGGCGGATCGTGACGCCGCTCGACGAGGCCGGCACGATCGAGGTGCTACAGCGCGTCAAGGCGAGCGGTGCCGAAGCGATCGCCGTCTGCCTGCTGTGGGCGGTGGTCAATCCGGCGCACGAGCTGCGGCTCGGCGCCTTGATCGAAAAGTATCTGCCGGGCACGCCCTATACGCTCGCGCATGCGCTCAACCCCACGATCCGCGAGTACCGACGGGCGTCCGCGGCGGCGATCGATGCCTCGTTGAAGCCGTTGATGGGGCGCTATCTCGGCTCGTTGACCGAGCGCATGTCGGCGGCCGGCTTCAAGGGCCGAACGCTGGTGCTGACCTCGCAGGGTGGCATGATGGAGGCCGCCGAGCTCGCCCGCCAACCGATCCACGCGATCAACTCTGGTCCCTCGATGGCGCCGATCGCGGGGCGCTATTACGCCAATCTCGACAGCAAGCTGCCGGCGGCCATCGTCGCCGATACCGGCGGCACCACCTACGACGTGAGCCTCGTGCGGCGCGGTCGCATCCCGAAGACGCGGGAAACCTGGATCGGTCCGCAGTTCCGGGGACACATGACCGGCTTTCCGTCGATCGACATCAAGAGTGTGGGCGCAGGCGGCGGCTCCATCGCGCGCGTCGATTCAGGCGGGATGCTCCATGTCGGGCCGCAGAGTGCCGGCGCCGTGCCAGGACCCGTCTGCTATGGCGCCGGCGGAGCCGAACCGACGCTGACCGACGCCTGCCTCGTCCTGGGCTATCTCGATCCGGAATTTTTCCTCGGCGGCAAGATGAAGCTCGACATGGCCGCGGCCCGCGCCGCGATCGAGAGCAAGGTCGCCAAGCCGCTCCAACTCGACCTGATGGCTGCTGCGGCGGCCATCGTTTCGGTCGCCACCGAGAACATGGTGCAGGCGATCGCCGAGATCACCATCAACCAAGGTATCGATCCGGCCGAGGCGGTTCTGATCGGCGGCGGCGGTGCGGCGGGCTTCAACTCGGTATGGATCGCGCGCCGCTTGCAGTGCCCGCTGCTGATTGTTCCGGAAACGGGAGCAGCGCTCAGTGCGGCAGGCGCTCTGATGTCGGAGCTTCGGGACGAGGCGCGCGCGTTGCACTTCACGACGTCGACCACATGGGACGCCGGCAAGGTCAACGATGTTCTCGCCAGCCTCGAGGAACGGTGCAAAGCCTTCGCCGAGCGCTCCGGCGCGGGCGGGCGCGCAAAGATCGAGTTCGCGGTGGAGGCCCGATACGAAGGCCAAGTCTGGGAGATCGAGGTGCCGCTGCGCGCCTCGCGGTTCTCAGGCAAGGCGGATCTCGACCGTCTCGTCGCCGACTTTCATGCCCATCACGAGGAGATTTTCGCCGTTCGCGACGAAGCCTCGCCGGTGGAGTTCGTCTGCTGGACGGCGTCCGTCGCGTGCCCCGTGCACGACGCGGAGCCCGGGCGATTGCAGATCACCCGGACGGGGCACAAGCTGGAGGCGCGCCGGATGGCCTACTTCAGCGATGCCGGCGCGGTCGACACCCCGGTGCACGAGTTGCTGGCTCTGCCGCACGGGGAGACCCGGCAAGGACCGGCGATCATCGAGACGCCGTTCACGACCATCGTCGTCGATCCGCAGGCGACATATACCCATGCCCGCTCGGGCAGCCTGATCATCAAGCCTTGAGGGCGGAGCCATGAACCAGACCCCTGCCTCTCCCGCGTCTACCGCAAAGCCTCTCGATGGCGCGAAGCTCGCCATTCTCGCCAACCGGTTCGGCGGCGTCTGCCGCCGGATGGGGAACACGCTGCTGCGAACCGGCCGGTCGGGCGTGCTCAATCGGGCCAAGGACTTCTCCTGCTGCATCGTGACGGCCGACTGCGAGCTGCTCCACTCCGAGGAGAGCTTGCCGATCCACGTGCTCTCCGGCCCCGACCTGATGGCCGGCTGGATGAAGAAATTTCATCCCGACCTCAAGCGTGGCGACGTGTTCCTGCACAATTCGCCCTACCACGGCAACTCGCACCCGGCCGATCATACGCTGCTGATGCCGGTGATCGGTGACGACGGGAAGCACTACTTCACCGTCGTGGCCAAGGCGCATCAGGCCGACATCGGCAACTCGATCCCGACGACCTATCACGGGACCGCCCGCGATGTTTACGAGGAAGGCGCACTGATCTTCCCGGCGGTGCGGGTGGCGACGGACTATAAGGTCAACGAGGATATCGTCCGCATGTGCCGCATGCGCATTCGCGTGCCCGATCAATGGTACGGCGACTTTCTCGCGATGCTGGGCGCCGCCTTCATCGGTGAGCGCGAGATCCGGGCACTCGGCCAGGAGATCGGCTGGGATATGATGGAGGGGTTCGCCCGGCAGTGGCTCGATTATTCCGAGGGCCGTATGATCGAGGCCGTCCGGGGCATGAAGGGCGGCAAGGCGATGGCGCAGTCGGCGCACGATGCCATTCCGGGGACGCCGCCGGAGGGCATCAAGGTGACGTCCAAGGTCACCGTCGATCCGGATGCGGCAATCATCGATGTCGACCTGACGGACAATCCCGATCAGATGGCCTGCGGTCTCAACGTCTCGGAGGCCTGCACGCGCACGTCCGCGATGATCGGTGTCTTCAACTCCGTCGATCCTTCGGTGCCCAAGAATGCCGGCGCTTTCCGGCGGGTCCGGGTGCACCTGAAGGAGCGCGGTGTCGTCGGTATTCCGCAGCATCCGACGAGCTGCTCGGCCGCCACCACCAACCTCGCCGATCGTGTGCAGAACTCGACTCAGCTGGCGCTGGCCGCGATTTCGGATCAGCTGGGCATGGGCGAGATCGGCATGGTCTGCGCGCCGTCGACCGCGGTCGTATCTGGAACCGATCCCCGCAATGGCAAGGCCTATGTCAACCAGCTCTTTCTTGGCCATACGGCCGGCGCGGGCACGCCCTGGCAGGATGCCTGGATGACGATGCTGCACGCCGGCAACGGCGGCATGTGCTACATCGACAGCATCGAGCTGGACGAGGCGTATACGCCGATCCTGGTCAAGACGCGCCGGCTGATCCCCGACAGCGAAGGTGCCGGACGCAATCGTGGCGCGCCGGGCATTCTGGTCGAGTACGGACCGATCGAATGCCGCATGCAGGCGGTGTTCGTCGCCGACGGCAACATCAACAACCCGAAGGGTGCGCGCGGCGGTCTGCCGGCGTCGCCGTCGGGTCAGCGCGCGGCCCGGTCGTCGGGCGAGCAAGAGCCGTTGCCGCGCTTCACCGACACATGGCTCGAGGACGGCGAGTATCTGGTCTCGATCGCGGCCGGCGGTGGCGGCTACGGCGATCCGCGACTGCGGGAGCCCGAGCGGGTTCGCCACGACATCGTGGAGGGACTGGTCAGCCCCGAGCGCGCCCGGACGGTCTATGGTGTGGCGCTCACCGCCGGGGGCGAGATCGACACCACCGCCACCGCAGCTCTACGCGCCTCGCCAGCGAAGAGCGGGATCTAGCCATCGGCTGAGAGATATCGAAGAGGAGGAATGCTCATGCGTCTGAAAGACAAGGTTGCGCTCGTCACCGGCTCGTCGATGGGGATCGGCGAGGCGATTGCCCGGCGGTACGCCAAGGAAGGCGCGATCATCGCCATCAACTACCTCAAGAACCCCGACAAGGCCGACAAGATCGTCAAGGATATCGTCGCCGCCGGCGGCAAGGCCCAGGCGTTCAAGGCCGACGTCTCCAAGGTGGCCGAGGTCGAGAAGTTGACCGCCGATGTGGTCAAGACCTTTGGCCGGGTCGACATCCTGGTCAACAATGCCGGCGTATTCCGCACGGTTCCGGTCATGGAGACGACCGAGGCGATCTGGGACGAGCAGCTCGACCTCAACCTCAAGGGCTACTTCTTCGCCGTGCGTTCGCTGGTGCCGCACTGGCGCCAGATCGGCGGCGGCAAGGTGATCAACATCTCCTCGATCGCAGGCACCGGCGCATTCCCGAACTGTCCCGCCTACTGCGCGGCGAAGGGCGGCGTCGTCAACCTGACGAAGGCGCTCGCGGCCGAGCTCGGCAAGGAAAAGATCAACGTCAACTCGATCGCGCCGGGCAATGTGGCGACGCCGCTCAACGCGCATGTGCGCGGCCCCGGAAACGATGAGTACATCAAGATGATGAAGCTCTTCACGCCGACGGGAATCGACTTCATGGATCCCGAGGACATGACCGGCGCGGCGGTGTTCCTGGCCAGCGACGATGCGCGCATGGTGCACGGTGAAACGATCATTGTCGATGCCGGCTGGTCGGTCTGGTGAGGTGGGACGGGGGCGACGCGGTGCCGTCGCCCCCCCTTGCCATGGCATCGATCGGATGACACTCGTGCCCGCGTCATAGGGCGTCGTCAGAGCATTGCGGACGGTATGGCGACGCCGAGGTCGCGTGCGATCCGGGTGAGCTTGCCGGCGGTCGCGCGCTCGATCGGAACGCCGGAAACGGCTGTCTTGACGCCTGTTCGGGCGCTGCGCTCACCGGGCAGGTAGATCTCGTCGACCCCGCGGGCTCTCGGCAGTGCCTTGATCGCGGCGCCGAGTTCGGCCATGCCGTCATGGAACGTGTCGACGTCGCCGAAGGCCTTGATGTCGATGGCGATCGCAACTCCGTTGAACGAAGCCTTGCCCGTTCCGGCGAGGGACGTGGAGATGATCGGGTTGGCGATGAGCACGCTGCCCAGCACCTCTATCATCAGCGACAGGCCCGAGCCCTTCGCGCCGGCCATCGGCAGCAGCGTCTTCACCGCCTTCGGATCAGTCGTGTCGGCGCCGTCGGCATCGATCCCCCAGCCGGTGGGAATGGCGCGGCCGGCCTCCCTCGCGGCCATGATCTTGCCGAGTGCTGCCGCCGACGTCGACATGTCGAGAATGACGGCCGGCGTCCCTTTAGGTCCTGGCGCGGCGATGGCCAGCGGGTTGGTCGAGACGGCCTCCGCCGAGGAGCCTTGGTAGGTCATCAGCGGAATCGAGGCGGTCATGACGATGCCGATGCAGTCGCGCGCCGCGGCGCGCTCCGCGAAGTAGCCGACCGCGCCGGCGTGCGTGATGTTGCGCGTCGAGCACCAGCCGATCGCAAGGCGACCAGCCAGCTCGAGAGCATGGTCCATCGCCATGTTCATCGCGACGGCGCCCGGCGCATGGTCGCCGTCCATGATCGCCATGGCGCCGAACGTCGAGACGATCCGGGGCACGGCGGCTCCGTTGATCTGTCCAGATCGGACCTGCTCGAGGTAGCGGGGAATGCGCAGGACGCCGTGGGACTCGATGCCACGGGCGTTGGCCCAGACCAGGAGCTCGGCGGTCTGCCGTGCGTGGGGGGGCGCAAAGCCGCCCGCGGCCAGGATGTCCGTGGCGAAGCAGGTCAGTGCCTCGACATCGATGATCGTCATGGTGGAGGTGGCGGTCATGGCTCACTTCTGATCGATGGCGGGTCGGAGCCCATTATCATCATTTGCATGCGCGATGCATAACGGCAGCCTTGATGGCGGTTCGATTGGCCCCGACCCGATCGATCCGCTCCGGCGCGGAAAACTGATGCCGTGCCGCTGGTTGGTCTGTATCGTCGCCAGCGATCAGGCCATCGAGAGAGCCATGAAAGAGAAGTCGACAGGGGGCACGCTCGCCCGGCGGCAGCGGCTGCAGGAGGTAGGACGCGTGGCGAAAGCGGTCCCGCGCGTCCGCATCATCTTCGAGGGGGAGAGCAAGATCGGACCAGGCAAGATCGACCTGCTCGACGCGATCGGCGAGACCGGCTCGATTTCCGCAGCCGGCCGGCAACTCGGAATGTCCTACCGGCGCGCCTGGCTGCTCGTCGACGCCGTCAACAAGCTGTTCCTGCGCCCGGTTGTTGTGGCCAGCGTTGGCGGCCAGCATGGGGGTGGCGCCGAGCTCACCGATTTCGGCCGCGCCTTGATCGCGGCCTACCGGCGGATCGAGGAGCGCACGCGCAGTGTCATCCGTGAGGAGCTTTCGCCGTTCGAGTCCGATCTCGCGGGCGAATGATGCCAGCCCGGCACGCACTGGGGCCGTAAGCGGGAGCCCCACCCCGCGGCGCCGGGCGCCGCGGGGCGTCGGTCCACTGATCGCTGCCGATCAGCGCTTCTTGACCTCGACCTTGAAGGTCACCTCGCTCGCCTTCTTCTCCTTGCCGGCACGGACGATCGTCTGGCCGCACTTGTAGGTGGACGCGAAGCCCTCGATCCGGCAACGCCGGGTGTCGATGGTGAAATCCAGGTCGCGCTTGCCGTCGAGCCGATTGATGTCGACGGAGTCGGCCTTGGTGAGATCCTGGTCGAGGATGGCGAGCTTCACCGCGTGACGACCGGCGGCGACGCGCTTGGCCACCACCCAATCGGGCTTGATGTCGTCCCGCTGCTTGATGCTCTTGGTCGAGATCGTGTCTCCGGCGATGGTGACGCGCGCCAGGAAGTCGGCCTTGGAGAAGTTGTCGAACTTGTCGACAGCTTTCACGCGGCTGATCGTGATGATGATCTCCTGATTGGCGGACTGCGCCATCGCGCTCGATCCGGCAATTCCCAGCGAGAGGGCGGCGACCGCCGCGGCAGGAACCAGCCGCGTGAGGCCGCGGGGCAGGCTCGAAAATCCCGTCATAGGTCTGTTTCCCTTCGAATATTTGTCCATTTGCCAGGCTCAACGGGTGGGACGTCACGCAGGGCGAGGGCATTCGAGCATCGTGAGCCTGAACGCCGTCTGAAATGGGATCAGTTGCCTGAACGGGCGTCAAGCACGATCGCGGAGCAACGGTCCATCTCGTCCATGCTGCATGCCTCGCCCATCGGTTGTATTGCAGGTCCACTTGCCCTACTCGATTGGGTTAGTGGCAGCGCGCGGCCGCCCGTCATATGTGCTATGGCGAGCGAAAGTGGGCATCGCGCCGACGACGCGCCGACGACGCGCCGACACAGTGGAGCCATCCGAGGATCATGACGCCGAGCTTGCCTGCCGACATCCGTACGCCCGCCTACGTACTCGACGTGGCCGCCCTGAAGCGCAACCTCGCGACGGCGGCGCGCATCAAGCGCGAGGCCGGGTGCAAGATCCTGCTCGCGACCAAGGCCTGGGCGCTGCCGGAGGCGTTCGCGCTGATGCGCGACACGCTGGACGGGACGACGGCATCGGGCGAGTACGAGGCGCGGCTCGGGGCTGAGGAATTCGGCAAGGAAGTGCACGTCTATGCGCCGGCCTATGCGCCAGGCGAGGTGGAGCGGCTGGTGAAGATCGCCGACCACATCTATTTCAATTCGCCAGCGCAGATCGAGCGGTACATGCCCGTGGTCAAGGCCGCGGGCAAAAAGGTCGGCGCGCGCGTCAATCCGGGCTATTCCAACGCGACACTGGGCGGTGCGCTCTATGATCCGTGTGCGCCTGGATCGCGCTTCGGCACGACACGCCGCGACGTGACCACGCTGCCGTGGGGGGACATCGACATCCTGCACGCGCACGCCCTGTGCGAAAGCCTCGCGGACGGCTCCGCCGGCCTGATCGGTCACGTCGGCCGTACCCTCGCCGACCAGATCAACTGCGCGAAGGCGGTGAATTTCGGCGGCGGGCATTTCATCAACAAGCCGGGCTACGACGTCGGCAAGCTGATCGCTGCGGTCAAGGCCTTCCGCGCGGAGTTCGGCGTCGAGGTGATCCTCGAGCCGGGTGCGGGCCTCGTCGTCGATACCGGGTATCTGGTGGCGACCGTGCTCGATCTGACCTGGAACGAGAAGGACATCGCCATTCTCGACACGTCCGCGTCGACGCACATGCCCGACGTGCTGGAAGTGCCCTACCGGCCTCAGATCGTGGGGGCTGGCGAGCCCGGGGAGAAGGCGCACACCTACGTGCTCGGCGGCAAGACCTGCATGACCGGCGACGTGATCGGCGAGTACTCGTTCGACCAGCCGCTGAAGCCCGGCGATCGGCTCGTGTTCACGGACATGATGCAGTACTCGTTCGTCAAGAACACCACGTTCAACGGTACGCCGCTCCCAGATCTCGGCATGCTGAACGAGGACGGCAGCTACCGCCTGCTGAAGTCGTTCGGCTACGACGATTTCCGCTCGCGGCTCGGTGGCCCGAAACGGCGGTGATGCTGGCGCACTCTGGTTCCCTCCCCTCGGGGGAGGGGATAGGGATGCGGTGAATTCGAGAGGCGGGCGTGCGTATCTGCCGTCATCCGCCGATCAGCGCGATCCAGTCGTCCTCGCTCAGCACGGCGACGCCGAGTTCACGCGCCTTGGCGAGCTTGGAGCCGGCGTCTGCGCCTGCCACGACGTAGTCGGTCTTTTTCGAGACGGAGCCTGCGACCTTGGCACCGAGCCGCTCGGCTCGCGCCTTTGCCTCGTTGCGCGACAGCTTCTCGAGCGTGCCGGTGAACACTACGGTCTTGCCGGAGACTGCGGTGTCGGTCTTGACCGCCTCGAGCGGTTGAGGCTCGACGTCCGCGAGCAGCGCGTCGACGGCCTCGATGTTGTGCGGCTCGGCGAAGAAGTCGAGTAGGGCGTCGGTGGCGACCTCGCCGATGCCTTGCAGCCCCGCGAACTCGCGGTAGGCGTCGCCGGGCATCTGTCGCGCGGCCCTGCTCGCGGTGTCGATCAGCTCGGCTACGTCGGCGAAAGCGCGCGCGAGCGCGTCGACGGCGCTCGAGCGGACGCCCTTGATGGCCGCGACGACGGTGGCGAACGTGCCGGGCGACGAAGCGAACAGATCGCGCCCCGTGCTCAGATGCGCCGCATGCTGCATGATCGCCTCGGCGGATTTCGGGCCAAGGCCGGGGATCTCGATCATGCGGCGGTAGTCGGGTCCGGGACGCGCCACCTCGGCGGCCTGCAAGGCAGCGCGCAGCTTGTCGAACGTTCCGTAGGCGCGGGCGAGGTCGCGCGCGGTGGTCTCGCCGACGTGGCGGATGCCGAGCGCGAACAGGAAGCGGTCGAGGCCGATGCGTCGGCGCACCTCGATGGAGCGGAACAGGTTCTCCATCGAGCGCTTGCCGAAGCCCTTGCGGTTTTCGAGCCGCTCGGCTTCGGGCTTTTCCGCGTTGCGCTTTTCCAGCGTGAAGATGTCGGCGGGACGCTCGATCAGCTTCTCGCCGTAGAACAGCTCGATCTTCTCCTCGCCGAGACCCTCGATGTCGAAGGCGTTGCGCGAGACGAAGTGCTTCAGCCGCTCCTTGGCTTGCGCTGGACACACGAGACCGCCGGTGCAGCGGCGGATGGCGTCCGCGTCCTCGGCGTCGTCGCTGTCGCCGCGCACCGCCTCGCTGCCGCAGATCGGGCAGGTGTGCGGGAACACGTAGGGCCTGGCGCCTTGCGGGCGCTTTTCCGGCACCACTGCGACGACCTGCGGGATCACGTCGCCGGCGCGCTGTACGATCACCGTGTCGCCGACGCGGATGTCCTTACGCTTGATCTCGTCCTCGTTGTGCAGCGTCGCGTTGGAGACGACGACGCCGCCGACCGTGACCGGCTCGAGTTTGGCCACGGGCGTCAGCGCGCCGGTGCGGCCGACCTGGATCTCGATGTCGCGCAGGATGGTGGTCGCCTGCTCGGCCGGGAACTTGTGCGCGATCGCCCAACGGGGGCTGCGCGAGACGAAGCCCAGGCGCTCCTGCCAGTCGAGCCGGTCGACTTTGTAGACGACGCCGTCGATGTCGTAGCCGAGGCTGGCGCGCGCCTCGCCGGTCGCGCGGTAGTAGGCGAGCAACTCCTCGACGCCGTGGCAGACCGTCATCCGCTCGTTGGTCGGGAAGCCCCAGCGCGTCAACGCGGCGACGACGCCGTGCTGGGTCTCGGCGGGAAGCTCCGAGCGTGCGCCCCAGGCGTAGGCGAAGAAGCGCAGCGGCCGCGTCGCGGTGATGCTCGAATCCTTCTGGCGCAACGACCCGGCAGCGCCATTGCGCGGGTTGGCGAACGGCTTCTCGCCCTCGGCCGTGAGCCGCTCGTTCAGCGCCAGGAACTCGGCCTTGCGCATGTAGATCTCGCCGCGCACCTCGAACACGGCGGGGATGTCGCCGGTGACCTGGTGCGGGATCTCCTTGATCGTACGCACATTGGCGGTGACGTTCTCGCCTTCGTAGCCGTCGCCGCGCGTGGCGGCCTGCACGAGGCGGCCGCTCTCGTAGCGCAGCGAGATCGACAGGCCGTCGATCTTGGGCTCGGCGGTGATGGCGATGGGCTCCTCTGCCGGCAGCCCCAGGAAGCGGCGCACGCGCTCGACGAAATCGGTCACGTCCTCATCGGCGAAGGCGTTGCCGAGCGAGAGCATCGCCACCTCGTGGCGTACCTTCGAAAACGTCTCGACGGGCGGAGCGCCGACGCTTCTCGACGGGCTGTCGGCGCGCACCAGCTCGGGGAATCGGGCCTCGATGGCACTGTTTCGGACGCGCATCGCGTCGTAGTCGGCATCCGAGATCTCGGGGGCGTCCGACTGGTGGTAGAGCCAGTCGTGCCGGGCGATCTCCGCGGCGAGGCGGGCGAGCTCGGCCTTCGCCTCCGTCTCGGAGAGCGCGCCGACGTCCTTGTGTGATGCGGATGTCCTGGTCATGGACGTTCTGGTGCCTCCCGCAACGCAAGGCGTCAAGGCCGGCGAGATCCGGACGCGACGCGGCCACACCCCCCGGTGGAGGTGGGATGCGGACATCATATCGCAGGTGTGGGACACGGGGATAAAGCCCCGGGGGAGATGGCTGGACCGTCTGGAACCGCGCGCGATGCGGTGCCGTTGTCTCCTCGAGGTCAAACGTGGAGATCGACATGCCGACACCGCAGGAGCTCGAGGCCAAGTTCTGGGCCGCGCTGAAGTCCGACATGACGATGATGCTCGGACTCGACGGCGTCGAGGATGGGCACGCGCGCCCGATGACCGCGCAACTCGATGGCGATCGGGGACCGATCTGGTTCTTCACGTCGAAAGACAACGCAATCGTGCAGAAGCTCGGCCAAGGCAACCGGGCGATCGCGACCTTCACCTCGAAGGGGCATGACCTCTACGCGACGCTGCACGGCAAGCTCAGCGTCGATCACGATCCCTCGAACGTGGACCGGTTGTGGAACCGCTATGTCGCGGCCTGGTTCGAGGGGGGCAAGAGCGATCCCAAGCTCGCGCTGCTGCGGCTCGATGCCGAGAGCGCGGAGATCTGGCAGGATGCGTCGAGCCTCGTCGCCGGGATCAAGGCGCTGCTCGGCTCCGATCCCAAGCAGGACTACAAGGACAACGTCGCGAAAGTGCCGCTGGCCTGAGGGCCGATCAGTATCTCAAGCCGACCAGCCGGTAGAGCTTGGCCAGCAGCCAGGCGGGGCCCACCATCAGGAACTGGATATCGCGGAAGAACGAGGGCTTGCGGCCCTCGATCTTGTGCCCGACGAACTGGACGCCCCAGGCCAGCACGAACACGAACAAGGCGAGCTGCCAGAGCGGCACCTCGCCCCATCGGCGGTAGGCGGCGGCCAGCATCAGCGACAACACCGACAGCACGGCCATGCCCGCAGCGAGCGGCGGCGACAAGGTCAGCACGTAGAGCAC
>CAMDBL010000018.1 GCA_945889015.1 Devosia equisanguinis | reverse complement strand
CCCGGGGATCGAGAAGCAGGATGGAGCCGGCGGCGCCCAGTGCCGCACCCAGCCAGAAGCTGCCGTTGATGGCGAGGTCGGTCCAGCCGCGCACACGGGCTGGCACCAGCTCCTGGATCGTCGAGTTGATGGCGACGTACTCGCCACCGATCCCTGCGCCGGTGAGGAACCGGCAAAAAACGAACGACCAGAAATTCCAGGTAAAAGCCGTCGCGGCCGTGGCCAGCAGGTAGACGGCGAGCGTAATGAAGAATAGCTTTTTACGGCCGAGCCGGTCTGTCAACCAGCCGAACAGAATGGCCACCAGCACGGCGCCAGCGATGTAGGCGCTGCCGGCGAGCCCGACGTCGGTGTTGCTGAATTGGAGCACCGGGCTCTCCTTCAACGCGCCGGCCACCGCGCCGACCAGCGTCACCTCGAGCCCGTCGAGGATCCATGTGATGCCCAGCGCCGCCACGACGAGCGTGTGGAACCGGCCCCACGGCAGCCGGTCGAGGCGGGCTGCGACGTCGGTCTCGATCACGCTCGCGTTCACCCGGGATAGATCCTGCACGTGCCGTCCTCTGCTGCGATGGAGAATGCGCAGCAGACAAACCATGGACCGCGCGCCGCCGTTCCCTCACTCACCGCGCAGGATGCGATCGACGAAGCCCGGCACCACCCGGGTCGCGGGTCCATGAATGGTCTCGTGGAACAGGCTCGCACCCTCTGAGGGCTCGAGGTTCAGCTCGACCGTGTGGACGCCGTTCTGGCGCGCCTCGGCGACGAAACCGGCGGCGGGATAAACGTTGCCGCTGGTGCCGATCGAGACGAACAAGTCAGCCTCGCTCAAGTGCTCGTAGATCGCTTCCATCTGGTAGGGCATCTCGCCGAACCAGACGATGTCGGGCCTGAGGCGGCCGACGCCGGTGCAGTGCGGACAGGTGCTCGTGAGCGTGATCGGTGCCGGCCAGGCTTGGCGCGTGCCGCAGGCGAGGCACCACGCCGACAGCAGCTCGCCGTGCATGTGGATCATCCGCTTGGTGCCGGCCGCCTCGTGCAGGTTGTCGATGTTCTGCGTGACGACGACCACTTCGCCCTTGTGCTCGGCCTCCAGACGCGCCAGTGCCTTGTGCGCGGCGTTGGGCTGCTTCCCCGCCAGCCCCTCCCGACGCATGTTGTAGAAGTCGAGTACCCGCTCGGGATTGCGCGCGTAGGCCTGCGGGGTCGCGACGTCCTCGATGTTGTAGCGGGACCAGATCCCGTCCTTGTCGCGGAAAGTGGCGATGCCCGATTCCGCCGATAGTCCAGCGCCCGTCAGGATGACGATGCGGTCGTAGCGCGGCATCACGGACCTCCCTCGGCTGAACGAGCGCGAGGATTAGCGGCTGGCCGCCAATCCCTCAAGTCCTGCGCTCGAGCTCGGCCATGCGGGCCTTCAGCGTGGCACTTTCAGCTTCCGTTCGACGATCACTGCCCGGGCACCAGCCGCGTCAGCTTCCAGTCGGCACCCTTGAACGCCAGCTCGGCGACGAGGTCCGGCTTCGGCGATGCACCGCTCGCGGCCACCCCGACCTCCATCGCCAGCGGGCCGTTGAAGCCGAACTTCTTGATGTTGGAGACGCCGAACCCGCCGCCCGAGCCGGCCTTCGGCGCTGTTGCTTCGGTCGACATCTTGGCTGCGCGCTTCGCTCGCGCCTGCTCGATCATGGCGGTGATCACGGCCTTGATGTCCGGCATCTGTCCGCCACCGAGCGCGGCCCCGCCACCCGGAGTTCCACCACCGCCTGCGTTGCCGAGGATGCCACCGAGCTTGCCGCCCAGGCTCTCGCTGAACCCGCCGGGCACCTTCATCTTGTCGAGCACGTTGCCGACGCCGCTGTCACCGCTCTTGCCGCCGCCAAACAGGCCTGAAAATACGCCGCCCGGCCTGTTCAATTCCTCCATGACGATGCGTTCCGCGGCCGCGCGGGCATCATCCTTCTCGGCATAAAGCTTGACGACGTTCTCGGGCGTCAGCAGCGTGGCGAGGGTCGCCTCCACCACCTTCGGCCCGTATTCTTTCTTGAGCATCGGTCCGAACATGCCCGCGAGCGGCCCGAGACCGCCGAGATAGCTGTCCATGCCGCTGGCAACCTCGCGCGTCACCACCGGCTCCAGCGACTGGCGAACGGAGGGGAAATCGATTTTGCGGGCCACGGTCGCAACGTCCTTGCGGTCGAGCGCGCCTTTGAGCTGATAGCCCGACCACGCCGGCCAAGCCACGTAGAAGCCGAGCGCTGCCACGATCAACAGTCCGATGATGCGCTTCATGACATCCCCCTCTGCCCGCGATTTGCGGCACGTGCCGCGCTGCGCTGAGACTTGCGCTGCATTTCAGCGATCCGTCTACTCCGTCGGACAGTCCGAATGATGACGGGCGGTAGGCTGCGGACAGGCGAAGCGACGCAGGCGCGAGTACGCCGCCCCTACTTCGCCAACTTCGCCGCGCAGGCGGCAAGGGCCTGTTCGCGCTGGCGGGCCTGTTCGCGCCACAGCTCGGGGGGCACGGACGCACACCAGGCCACGTGCATCTTGAGATCGGAATGCCACGATGGGCCGCTGAGGCCGCACTTCATCCGCTCGTTGTCCTGCTGCTGTTTCAAAGCCGTGGTGCCGTACCACTGGCAATTGGCCTGGGCGGATGCCGGCGCCGGATTACATGCGGCAGCGACTGCGAGCACAGCCGCAAGCGCTGCGAGCTTCGACGACTTGAGCATACGTCCCACCCTCTCGATCTCCACCGCCATCGAATGGCGTCCGCGACAGCGCACGACCCTGCCGAACATTGCACAGCTGCGACTGAACCCCGTCTGAACGCGTCCAACCGGCCGTCCCCCGTCAAACCATATCGACGCGTCGCGGCCGCGACAATCGCAGGGCTGCCGCATGGGGATTGCACCCCGCCGCGATCCCCAGCAGAGCCGGGGCACAACCAAAGCGGGGGACTGTGTCCCGGGCGAGGCGCCGGGCCGCATCGAATCGCTCTAGCGTTTCACGTCCCTTGCAGCGCGAGCGTCATCCGATTATGCCAGTGGCCGTCCGACGACAGCGAAACGTTCCCGAGTTCACGCCCGGGCCCACGATGGACGATGCGCAGCGCATCCTCGAAACCGTGTTCGGCTACAAGAGCTTTCGCCTGCACCAGGCGGCGGTGATCGAGACTCTCGTGTCGGGACGCGACGCACTGGCGATCATGCCGACCGGCGGCGGCAAGTCGCTCTGCTACCAGATCCCGGCCCTCGTCCGCCACGGCACCGGCGTCGTGGTCTCGCCGCTGATCGCGCTGATGCAGGATCAGGTCGACGCGCTGAGGGAGCTGGGCGTCAAGGCCGCGTTCCTCAACTCGACGCTCGATCGCGCGGGACAGGATGCCGTAGAGCGCCAGATCCGTGACGGCGACCTCGACCTTCTTTATGTCGCCCCTGAGCGGCTTGTCCAGGACCGCACGCTGTCGATGCTGGAGCGCGCAGACATCGCGCTGTTCGCCATCGACGAGGCCCACTGCGTTTCGCAGTGGGGGCACGACTTCCGTCCGGAGTACCGCCAGCTCCGTGTGCTCGCCGAGCGCTTCCCGAGCGTACCCCGGATCGCGCTGACAGCGACCGCCGACGAGAAGACGCGCGCCGAGATCGCCGCCGAACTGCGGCTCGAGGACGCGGCTCAGTACGTGGCGAGCTTCGACCGCCCGAACATTCGCTACACCATCGCCGAAGCCGGCTCGATGAGCGCGCGCGAGCGGCTCTGGCAGTTCATCGACAGCGAGCACGCCGACGACGCCGGCATAGTCTACTGCCTGTCGCGCAAGTCGGTCGAGGAGACCGCCGCGTTCCTGGCCGCCAAGGGGCGGGTGGCGCTCGCCTATCACGCCGGGTTGTCGAATGACATCCGCGCTGCGGCACTGCGCCGTTTCCTCACCGACGACAAGGTGATCGTGGTCGCGACCATTGCCTTCGGCATGGGCATCGACAAACCCGACGTGCGCTTCGTCGCGCACTTGAACCTGCCCAAGTCGATCGAAGCCTATTACCAGGAGACGGGCCGCGCCGGCCGCGATGGCGAGCCTGCCGATGCCTGGATGTCCTACGGCGTGCAAGATCTGATCCAGCTGCGCCAATGGATCGCCCAGAGCGAGGGCGGCGAAGCCTACAAGGCGGTCCAGCGCGGCAAGCTCGACAGCCTGATCGGGATGTGCGAGCTGCCGACCTGCCGGCGGCAGGCCCTGCTCGCCTATTTTGGCGAGACCGGCGCCAAGCCGTGCGGTAACTGCGACAACTGCCTCAGCCCGCCCGAGACGATCGAGGCGGCGGTGGCGGCGCAGAAGGCACTGTCGGCGGTCTATCGCACCGAGCAGCGCTTCGGTGTCGGCTATCTCGTCGACATCCTCACCGGCAAGGCCGACGACCGCGCCGCACGTCTCGGCCACGACAAGCTCAAGGTGTTCGGGCTCGGCACCGAGCTCGATGCCAACGGCTGGCGGGCACTGTTCCGGCAGCTCATCGCCATGGGCTACCTGACGACGGACGACGAGGGCTACGGCACCCTGCAGCTAACCGACCTCGCACGTCCCCTGCTGCGGGGGGAGACGGCCTTCCGTATGCGCAAGCCGACCAAGGCCGCGGCCAAGGGGAAATCGAAAAAGGAGAGCAAGGCCTCCGCCACGGTGCCGATGGGCGACCAGGCGCTGTTCGGGGCCCTGAAAGCGCTCAGGCTGAAGCTCGCCGGCGAGGCCAAGCTGCCGCCCTACGTCATCTGCCACGACCGCACGCTGGCCGAGCTCGCCGCCAAGCGGCCGCAGACTGAGACAGCGCTGTCCGACATCTCCGGCCTCGGCGCGAGCAAGATCAAGCGCTACGGCGCAGCATTCCTGACGACCATCTCGAGCTTCAAGCGCCACCCGCTACTCGAGAACCGGCTGTCGGCGACCGTCAATCAGACCCTTGCATTGCATCTGCATAAGAAAGACGCCGAGGCGATCGCCAGTGAGCGCGGCATTGATGTGCAGACGGTCTACGGCCACTTTGCCGAAGCGATCGAGGCGGGTCTGATCGAGGCCGCCGCCGTCCTGGATCTCGATCCCGACGAACTCGACGAGATCCATGCTGCCTTCGACCGCTGCCAGACGCTCGACAGCGGCAAGCTCGGCCCTGCGCACGCCGCCCTCGACGGCCGCTTCGGCTACGGCATCCTCAAGTGCGTGATGGCCGAGCTGGCTTGACTGGAACAATGCTGGGCATCGCATAAGAGAACGGCGATGCCACAGCCCCTTCCAGTCGCTCCGCCGTCCAGACTCAGGCCGTCAGGTCGGTGATGAACACCGGCTACGGCTTGCACAATTGCGCCGGAATGGCGCTGCTTCTCTACTCTCCGCCAGGATAAAGTAATGAATCGGGGTTTCTACGACTGGTGAATGGGCCGGTGACCCCTATATTGAGCTGACGGTGCGTTCCGGCATATGTCCGCTGCGCCGAGAAAACAAATTGGAGGGACTTCGTCTCATGAGGTGGATGTCGAAATTGAGGCCCATGCGCTTCGCCCTGCTGGCCGCGGGCGTCCTGGCGTTGGGCATTGCGTCGGCGGATGCCCGGCCTGGCGGTGGCGGAAGCTTCGGCAGCCGCGGGTCCAAGTCGTTCAGCGCTCCGCCCCCGACGGCAACCGTTCCGCGCACGGCGGCCCCCACGACCGGTATGGCACAAAAGGGTCCCCGTGCGGCAGCAGCGACACCGGCCGGCTCGCGCTTCGGATCTGGCTTCGGCGGGCTCCTGATGGGTGGCCTGCTTGGCGCGGGCCTGTTCGGACTGCTCTCGGGCTCTGGCCTCTTCGGTGGCCTCAGCGGCCTCGCCGGCATGCTCGGACTGATGCTGCAGGTGGCCCTCATCGGTGGCCTCATCTACCTCGCCATGTCGTTCTTCCGCAGCCGCAACCAGCAGCCGGCCATGGCCGCTGCGGGCAACAGAGCTGGAATGATGAACCGGGAGGCGACTTCCCCCGTCGGCTCGATAGGTGCCCGTGCCCCCGTGCCGCAGCCCGTGGTTCCCGCGACGAGCGACGTGACGCTGGCCGGAGAGGACTATTCGTCCTTCGAGGGCTTGCTCGCAGGGATCCAGGACGCCTATGGCCGCGAGGACTTGAAGGCCCTGCGCACGATGGCGACGCCGGAAATGGTGGCCAACTTCTCCGACGAGATCGAGACCAACCAGCGCAAGAACGTGCACAACCTCACGTCCGATGCCAAGCTTCTTGAGGGTGACCTGTCGGAGTCTTGGGGTGAAGAGGGTTACGAGTACGCGACGGTGGCCATGCGCTACTCGCTGCTCGAGACCACCGTCGAGCGTGGGACTGGCCGGGTGATCTCGGGAAGCTCGGATCGGCCGATCGAGGTCGCTGAGCTGTGGACCTTCGTCCGCCGCGCAGGCTCGGGAGCGCGTGGCTGGCAGCTCAGCGCCATCCAGCAGCCGGGCTGACATCCGCCCGACAAGATGACGTCGTGAAGCCGCGGCCGGGCAACTGGCCGCGGCTTTTGCTTGGGCGCCTCATGAGGCTCCTTCTGGAACCACCGATCAGGACGCGCTGTTCAAAATAGTGGCGGGACGGTGGGCATGGAACAGGAGACGCCTGCGCATGCATTTCCCTCGACCAAAGCCCGCCACGGCGCGCAGTGTGCTCGCCGCTGTGATGCTCGCAGCGGCTGGTAGCGCCGCTCCGGTTGCTCTTCTCTTGTCGGCCCCGGCCCAAGCGCAGCAGGTGGGCATCGACATTTTCTTCGAGCCGCTGTCGTCGTCGGGCCGTTGGCTCTCCACCTCGCGCTACGGCTACGTCTGGTCCCCTGCCAACGTCCGCGCGGATTGGCGCCCTTACACCGACGGCCGGTGGGAATACACCGACCGCCACGGCTGGGTATGGGTCTCCAACGAGGACTGGGGCTGGGCGACCTACCACTATGGCCGCTGGGGCTATGACGACGACAATGGCTGGTTCTGGGTTCCCGGCAACCGCTGGGCTCCGGCCTGGGTGAGCTGGCACAGGGGCGACGATTACGTCGGCTGGGCGCCGCTCCCGCCGTCGGGCTCGGGTTACGCCTTCTCCAACACCATCGCCGATACGTCGATCGGCATCGGAGCTTGGCGATTCGTCGCCGCGCGTGATTTTCTCGCGCCCGACCTCGGCCGGCGGATCCTGTCCATCGATCGCAATCGGGAGATCTATCGGCAGACCAGGCCAGCCGGCGCGGTACGCATCACCAACAACATCATCGTCAACAAGTCGATCGAAGTACGCAATATCGAGCGCGCCACGGGTCAACAGGTGAAGGTCCGCGAAATCCGCGAGGCCGGTCGGCCCGGGCAGGCGCGTCGAGAGGGCGACGCCTTGCAGGTCTACAATCCGCAGCTCAGCCGGGACCGTCCACGCAACGCGCCGCGCGACGCCGAGCAGGCGGGCAGCCTGCAAAACCGGTCGGCAAGCATCGCGGAGGACGCACCCGCCAAGGGACGCCGCGCCGACGCCCGCGACCAGTCCCGCGGCGACAACCGCGAAGGAGCCGGGGCCTCGACGCCCGATGCCGACCGCTCCAACCGGGCCGAGCGTGATGGCAGGTCTGGCGGCCCGGCTGCGCGCGGCAAGGATCGCGAGGGGGCCAGCGCGAGCGCTGCCTCGGACCAGGACGACGCACGCAGCCGCGGCAAGGACGTCGAGAGCCAGAAGGGTGGCAGGGACGCCGAGAAGCAGAATGGCCGTCAAGCGGCCGAGCCACGCGGTGAACGCCAGGGCGCGAACAATCGTGGCGACAAGCGCGGAAGCGACAAGGCGGATGGCGACAAGGCCGAGAGTGGCAAGTCGGGCAAGGACAAGGCTCGCGCAGGCAAATCCGCCGAGGATCGCGCGGATCGACAGCGCAGTGCCAACGAGAACCAGCGCGACCGGGGCGCCGAGCGCGCGCCAGATCGGGCAAAGGACCGGGCCGGTCCCAGTGCCGATCGCGGCAAGGCAAGCGACAGAGGCAGCACGCCACGGGCCGCCGAAAGCAAGCGTGGAGGCGACAGTGGGTCCCCCGCTCGCGCTGGTGGCGGCAACGAGAGCAGATCATCAGCCGGACGCGGGCCGGGTGGCGGAGGCGAGCAACCTCCGCGTGCGGAGATCAGGCCGTCCAAGAGTGGCGGCGGCGGATCACTCGGCTCGGGCGGTGGCAGCAGCGCGGGCGGTGGCCGCGGCGGCGCCGCGAGCGGCGGACCAGCCGCTGGCGGAGGTGGCGGCGGCGGCGCAGGTGGTGCCAAGGGGGGCGGTGGCGGCCAGGGTGGCGGTGGTCCCCAGAAGAACTGACACATCACGTCCCCAGCACGATCGGTCGCCGAGCCCATCGGCGGCCGTTCTCCTGTCTGGAGCTACCGACACTGCGGCTAGGCAATCCCGGTCCGTCCGGCTATGAACGTCGCCAAATCCGACAACGACGAGGAAGGACGACGCCCATGGCCGGAAAGCCCTGCATCATCACGGTCGCGATCACCGGCTCGGTGCCGACCAAGAAAGACAATCCGGCGGTGCCGGTGACGGTTGCCGAGCACATCGAATCGACGCACGCGAGCTATGAGGCCGGCGCCAGCCTCGCCCACATCCACGTCCGCAACGACGACGGCACCGTCTCCTCCAATCCCGACCGCTTCGCCGCCGTCGGCGAGGGCATCCGCAAGCACTGCCCCGGTATGATCATCCAGTTCTCGACCGGCGGCCGCTCCGGCACCGGCTCGGAGCGCGGCGGCATGTTGCATCACCGCCCGGACATGGCTTCGCTGTCGACCGGCTCGTGCAATTTCCCGCTCCGGATCTACGAGAACCACCCCGACCTCATCAAGGAGCTGGCCTCCAAGATGATCCAGTACGACATCAAGCCGGAGATCGAGGCGTTCGACGTCTCGATGATGTATCAGGCCGTGATGATGTCGGAGGCCGGCATGCTGAAGAAGCCGTTGCACGTCCAGTTCGTGCTCGGCGTCAAGAACGCGCTGCCTTGCATCCGCCAGGTGCTGGACTTCCAGGTGGCCGAGCTGAAGCGGCTGCAGCCGGAGGCGACATGGACCGCGGCCGGCATCGCCAAGCATCAACTCGAGTGCAACCATTGGGCGCTGGAGATGGGCGGGCATTGCCGCACCGGCCTCGAGGACAACATTCGCTTCGAGAAGACCGAGCTCGCCAAGTCCAACGCGCAGTTCGTCAAGCGCGTCGCCGACCTCTGCGCCAAGTACGACCGTCCGGTCGCGACCGCCAAGCAGGCGCGCGAGATCCTGGGCCTCAGGGCCGCCTGAGCCCGCCGGAGGAGTGCCGTTCCATGGTGATCGGCACGAGGCTCGATCGGAGACCGTGATGCTTCCCCCCTACGAAGGCGGTTGCGCATGCCGCAGCATTCGCTACCGCTGCACTGCCGAGCCAATCCACCAACTCGTCTGCAATTGCCGCGACTGCCAGCGGGCCAGTGGCTCGGGGTTCGCAGCGGTGGTTTTCGTGCCCACTGACGGGGTGACATTCTCGGGCGCCGCGCCGAAGCTCTACACTGTCATGTCGGATACCGGGCATCCCATGCAGCGCGGCTTCTGCAGCACGTGTGGATCGCCCGTCCTCATCAAGAAGCCCGAGCGGCCCTACTTGACCCTGCTGCAAGCCGCGACCCTCGACGACCCCGGTCTGTTCCAGCCGACCATCGAGATCTTCACGTCGCGCGCCCCACCCTGGACCCGGTCGCTACACGACCTCCCGCGACTGCCCGATGGTCCAGGCCCGGCCTTCGTCGCCGTCATCGAGGATTATTTTCGGGGGCGAACAACCTGAGTCGAAGGCACGGCAATTTCCGGTCCTCGGGTCCGCCTGCACGTCTCAGCAATTCTTTCCGGTCGCGACGGCCAGTCCCTCGACCGCCTGGATCGCGGCGGCGGCGCGAACCAGCACGGCCGCCTGATCGGTTGCGATCAGACGCCCCGACCGGGCCGCCTCCTCGATCGCGCGCAAATGGGCGAGCATCCCGGCGTGCGCCCTCTCACCGGCGGCCGAGCCAGAGAGTCTCGCAAACGTGTCCGCTAGATGAATCAAGACGGACGGGTGCTCGCTGCCGGCTTGGCGAAGCTGCGTGAAACAGGCGTCAATGATGCCTTCGACGTGCGAGTGGTCGGCAATGACACGGACGGTTCCTCCGTCGTCTCGGTAGAACGAGGGGTGCAACGTCTTCGACATGATCTCTTCCAGACCCGCGCCGAGCCGGTCGATGACCGCGATGGCCGTGAAGGGATCATTGATGCCGGGAGACAGGGCGCGGAGCCCGATCTCCACGAGTTGGCGGATCGAATATTCCAGATCCTGTGCGGGACTGCGCTCGGCTCCCAGGACGAAAGCCCCACGCACCGCGTCCTCGAGTTCGTCATCTGCATGGCGGAGCGTGCCATGCACCACCACGTGCTCACCGCTCTTCAGTACGAAGTGCCCCGCGCGCACTGTCACAAGGAATTGGACGTCGTGCTTATCGGCGAGGACGACCAACCCATCATAGTCTATCGTTTGAATATAGCCGGTGCGTCCAAGCCCGACATGCGTGAGCCGCGGCGCGTCGAAGCCGGCAGGCGGAGAGCTGGTATCGCGGCCCTCCACCTCCTCCTGGTCAGGAAGGCTGTCGATCGCCTCCAGCAACCGGCCGTAAACTTGCTCCGCCACCGTATCCGCCACGGTGGAGCGAGCGACCTTATGGACATAAAACAGCAGCGCGAAGAGGCAGATGGTGGTCAGCACCGTGCTGGCCGTCACCGCGACGTGGGGAAGCTGTTCAGGCCCGAGCGTACCGTCGAGACTGCGTAGCACCACCAAGATGTACAGGCTCGTTCCCAGGAATAATCCGATGACGACCTGTATCTGGCGATCGGAGATGAAGTTGATGACCAGTCGCGGGCCGAGCTGATTGGACGCCAGCGTGAGGATCACGAACGTGATCGACACGACGAGCGACGTCATCGTCAGCAGGCCCGAAAGCAGTGCCGACAGCAGGTTGCGCGCTGTTTCCGCATCCCCATTGAAGAGCCAGGAGCCTTTCCAGCCGAGCAGGGCGAACGCCAGCACGATCGCGACGCAACTCATGCCGATGGGAACGACCCACAGCTGACTGCGCAACATGATCAGTGCGTTTCGGAGACGTTCACGCATGCGGAGGGTCCGTCTGCCGGCGGCCCCTTGACCGCCCTTTAGACAGAACGCAGACGGCCAACGACCGTTCCTGCCCTTCAACGGTAGAGCTGCGCGGTCGACGCCTCTTCTCCCCTCAGCCGACCCTGACTCGCAGCTTCTCTTCCGCCTCGATGGACACCTGCCGCAGAGCGGACACCAGCTGGGTCAGCTCCTCGTCCAGCAGCGTCTCGAGGTCGGCGGCGCTCACCGCGCCGAGCACCGCAATCAGCCGTTCCGCCCTCAAACGCTGACGCTCGACCTCGCCTTCGGCCTCGACTTCCGACATTCGACCACCTCCCACTCGGCCATTCCCGTGTTGCAGCATCATCGCCGATTCCTGTTCGACTGAAAGCGCGCGCTTCACAGCCTCATGTGGACACCGTGGCGGCCGCTTCCCATCTCGGCTAAGACTGCGCCAAACCGAAAAGGAACCCCATGCGCTATCTGCACACGATGGTCCGCGTCACCGACGTGGAGAAGTCGCTGAACTTCTACTGCAAGCTGCTCGGCATGACCGAGGTCCGCCGCCGCGAGGACCAGGGTGGCCGCTTCACTCTGATCTTCCTTGCAGCCGCCCATGACAAGGCGCGCGGCGAGGCCGAGAATGCCCCGCTGCTCGAGCTCACCTACAATTGGGATCCGCAGGAATATGCAGGCGGACGCAACTTCGGCCACCTGGCTTTCGAGGTCGACGACATCTACGCCACTTGCGACCGGCTGATGAAGGGCGGCGTCACAATCAACCGTCCGCCCCGCGACGGCCGCATGGCGTTCGTGCGCTCGCCCGACAACATTTCGGTCGAACTGCTGCAGAAGGGCACCGCCAAGGACAAGGCCGAGCCGTGGGCCTCGATGCCGAACACCGGGAGCTGGTGAGCGCGTGACAAGAGAAATCGCCGTCATCGGCGCCGGCCCGGCCGGCCTGATGGCGGCCGAGGTGCTGGCGAGCCCCGACACCACCGTCACCGTCTACGAGCGCATGCCCTCCCCCGCACGCAAGCTGCTGATGGCCGGCCGCGGTGGACTGAACCTCACGCACAGCGAGCCGCTCGACATATTCCTCGGCCGCTACGCGCCGCGTGACGCCGCGGGACAATCCATCAGGGAGGCGGTGAAGAGTTACGGCCCGGAAACCGTCGTCGCTTGGGCCAATGGCCTTGGACAGCCGACGTTCACCGGCTCGAGCGGGCGCATCTTCCCCAAGGCGATGAAGGCCTCCCCCCTGCTGCGTGCCTGGCTGCGCCGGCTCGATGCGCAGGGCGTCAGATTGGCGTTGGGGCATACCTGGACAGGCTGGAGCCAGGACGGCGGCCTCGCCTTCATTCGTTCGGACGCGAGCCCACTCGTCGCCCATCCGGACGCCACGCTGCTGGCACTCGGCGGCGCGAGCTGGCCGCGTCTCGGCAGCAGTGGCGCTTGGCTCTCCACGCTGGCCGGACGCGGCGTCGATACCCGCGCATTCGCGCCGTCGAACTGCGGTGTCGGTATCGCCTGGAGCGAGATTTTCCGGAGCCGGTTCGAAGGCGAGCCGCTGAAGCGGATCGCAATCGCCTGCGGCGACTCGCGCGTGCGAGGCGAGGCGCTGATCACACGGCGGGGACTCGAGGGTGGCGCGGTCTATGCCTTGTCGAACGAGATCCGCAAGCAAATGGCGGCCGACGGCGGCCGGGCGGCCCTGACCGTCGACCTCAGACCCGACCTGACGCCGAGCGATCTCGCGGCAAAGCTGGCCGCTCCGCGCCAGAAGCAGTCCACCTCGACGTTCCTGCGCAAGGCGATCGGATTGCCACCGCCCGCCATTGCCTTGCTGCGCGAGGCGACGGCTGAGCTTCCTGCCCAGCCCTATGCGCTGGCCGATCTGATCAAGGCAGTGCCCTTGGTCGTGACGGCGCTCGATGGACTCGACCGCGCGATCTCTTCGGTCGGCGGCGTCGCCCTGGAGGCCGTCGACGAGGCCTTCATGCTCCGTGCGATACCCGGCGTGTTCGTCGCGGGCGAAATGGTCGATTGGGACGCGCCAACCGGCGGGTACTTGTTGCAGGCGTCGTTCGCCACCGCCGTTGCAGCGGCGCGCGGTCTGCAAGGCTGGCTCACGGCTCGCTGATCAGATCGCGACTTGAGTGCCGACCTCGACCACTCGATCGGTCGGAATCTGGAAGTAAGTGGTAGCGTCCACGGCGTTGCGGGCGAGGCTGATGAACAGCTTCTCCTGCCACGCGGCCATCTCAGAGTTGCTCTTGGGCCGCAGTGAACGCCGCGACAGGAAGAACGACGTCGCGCCGATGTCGATGTTCAGATCGCGCTTGCGGCACAGAGCCAACACGCGAGGAATGCTCGGTGTCTCCATGAAGCCGAACGTGGCGATCACACGGATGAAGCCGTCCGATATCGGCTCGACCTTGACGCGCTCGCTGTTGGCAACACGCGGCACATCCGACGACTTGATCGACAAGATCACGTTACGCTCGTGCAGCACCCGATTGTGCTTGAGGTTGTGCAGCAGCGAGGTCGGGGCAGCCGAGGGATCGCCGGTCAGGAACACGGCGGTGCCCGGAACGCGATGCGGCGGCTTGGATTCCAGCTTGCGCACCAGCCACTCGATGTCCGCCTCGCCGCGCCGGGTCTCCTTGGCGAGAATGCCGCTTCCGCGCCGCCACGTGACCATCACCATCGCCACGCACGTCGCCACCGCCAGCGGGAACCAGCCGCCCTCGAAAACCTTCATGAGGTTCGCGGCGAGGAAGGCCTGCTCGATCAGAATCAGGGGCACGATCAGCAGGGCCGCCCGCCACAGCGGCCACTTCCAGTATTGCCAGACGACGAAGAACGCCATCGCAGAGTCGATCACCATGGTCGCGGTGACCGAGACACCGTAGGCGGCAGCGAGCTTGGAGCTGTCGGCGAACACGAACACGACCAGCAACACGCCGATCAGCAGGAACCAATTGACACGCGGCAGATAAATCTGGCCGGCCATCGACTCCGACGTGTGACGGATCGCGAGGCGCGGCAACAGTCCGAGCTGGATCGCCTGCCGCGTGATCGAGAAGGTGCCCGTGATCACTGCCTGACTGGCGATCACCGTTGCGACCGTCGCCATTCCGATCATCGGATACAGCGCCCAGCTGGGATAGAGACTGTAGAAGGGGTTCTTGAGCGTATCGGGCTGAGCCAGCACCAGCGCGCCCTGACCGAGGTAGTTCAAGCCCAATGCGGGCAGCACGAGTGCAAACCAGGCGGTCTGGATCGGCCGGCGGCCGAAGTGGCCGAGGTCGGTGTAGAGGGCTTCCGCGCCGGTGACCGCCAGAAAGACCAGACCGAGCACCGTGAAGCCCATCAACCCGTGTGTCGCCATGAACTTGGCGGCGTACCAAGGGTTGACCGCCAGGAACACGCGCGGATCGTCGACGATATGCAGTATGCCGCCGACGCCGAGGATCGTGAACCAGACCAGCATCACGGGTCCGAAGAACTGGGCGACCCGTTCGGTGCCGCGTGACTGCACCATGAACAGTCCGATCAGGATGACGACGGCGATCGGCACCACGAACTTCTCGAACCGCGGCGTCGCCAGCGTCAGGCCTTCGACCGCCGACAGCACCGAGATCGCGGGCGTCAGTACGGCATCGCCGTAGAAGAACGATGCGCCCGCAATTCCGAGGATGCCGAGGAGCGGCGCGCTGCGCTTGGCGACGGACTGCGCCAGCGCCATCAGCGCGAAGGTTCCTCCTTCGCCCTTGTTGTCGGCACGCAGCAGCACGATCACGTACTTCAAGGTGACGACCAGAAACAGCGACCACAAAATCAGCGAAAGCACGCCCAAGATCGCGTCGGACGTCGCCATACCTTCGGTTGTCGCCGCCACCACGGCTTCGCGGAAGGCGTAGAGAGGGCTGGTGCCAATATCACCGTAGGCAACGCCGATGCAGCCCAGCGCCAGCGCCCAGTAGCGCCCGTCCTGAGTATGATCGGAGGTGCCGTTCTCGGCGCCGGGGCCCGCGACATAGCTATGTGCCAAGTGGCACCTCTTCAGCGGAATCGAGGCACTGCTGCACTGCAGCGTTCAGGGCGCGGCTTATATACGGGGCCGCAGTCTGGGCAAAGCACCAATTTTGCCGGGGTCTTGCCTCCGAGGCGCTGGGTAGGCGCGCTGCGGTAGTTCCAACGACCAGACTGCTTGGGATGTTTTCCCGCACGGCTCATGGATTAGCCCTTCAAACGTTGCAAATCGACAACGTGGCGAGCCACGTTGGCGATGCCTCGCAGACATGCCCCTGACGCAAAATTGACCTCTTTGGTGGACATATCACAGTTCGCTCTGCCGCAATAACCGGCAATAGAGACGATGTCGCGAGCAGAACAGAACGGCGCTAGTTGGATTTGTTCCAGCCATGCATATCTGTTGCTGTGAGGCGAAGTCGCAGATACATGAGTTGTACCCACTCGACCCGAACACGGCCCCATTTGCGTGGTGAGTGGCTCGCAATCGAATTGACGTGATCGCCCGCGGCGAGAAGGGGTCTTTCGACGATGCGATATCCGCAATCAGGGACCGCAGCCCTATGCGATTGATCTTCAGCGCGATGGCTATGGCCTTGATCGCCGGCCTCCTCTACATCGGCGCGCCGTTCTACACCGCCTGGTCGCTGCGCGAGGCGATCCGCACCGCCGACACCGCGACGCTCGAACGCAAGATCGAGTGGGACAGCGTCCGCGCCTCGTTGAAGTCGTCACTCGTCCGCCATGCCCAACTCGTCCCCGAGATCGCGGACGAAAACACCCCCAACACCCCCGGCCTGTGGCAGCGCGTGAAGATCGCATTCGGTCAATCCATGATCGACAGCTTTGTCGAGCGCTCGGTGACGCCAACCGGACTGCCGAAGATGTTCCAGGCCCGCAAGGCCTTCAATTCCAAGGTCCGGGGCGAGCCCGATCCCGAGGTGACGCTGACCCGCCTGGAGCGCTTCAAGCAGTTCTGGGGGCGGCTGCAGCGCGCGGAGTTCCAGAGCTTCACGCGACTCGAAATCGAGATGAAGGACCGCCGCTCGCCCGGGCGGCACTACGTCAGCCTGCTCGAGATAAAGGGGCTGGAGTGGAAGCTGACCGAGCTGCGAGTGGTCGCGGCTCCGAAGGGCATCGGCACGCCACTGCCTTTGGCCGGCATCGAGGCGAGCATGGACCCGCCGATGCCCGCCACGCTGCGCTGAGGTAATCCTCAGACCTCCAGCACCTCGAGCACGCCCGGCATGGTGCTCAGCACGCCGCGCTGGTTCGGTGACACGTCCCAGCCACCGGGAATCGACATCTCGACCGCGCGTCCGCGGTCCTCGAGAGCGATGGCGATGCGTATCTCGCCTTTGCCGCCAGGTTTGAGCGCGGCTTTGAGCTCGGCGATGGCCTTATCGCCCTTCTGCGCCAGGAGCCGCCGGTCGAGCACCACCTTGAGCCCGCGGTGCACGGTGGCGGCAGCCTTGTCCAAGGCCTCGATCGCCTGCGCCCTGAGCTTCACGGTATCGCCGTCGCGCTCGGCCTCGACGCTGACCAGCACGGGCGTGCCCGGCTCCAGCAGGTCGCGGCAGACCGCCAGCGTATCGGAGAAGATGATCGCCTCGAACTGCCCGGTCGGGTCGGAGAACGTGGCGAAGGCGAACTTGTTGCCCTTGGCGGACTTCCGTTCACGCGCGGCGATGACGATGCCGGCGAGTTTCCCCGAGGATGCGCCGCGCTCGACCTTGAGCATGAACTCCGAGATCCGCGACGCGTGCAGCTTGGGCAGCAGCGAGGCGTAGGTGTCGAGCGGATGACCGGACAGGAAGAATCCGACAGCGTCGAACTCGTGCTGCAGCTTTTCAAGCGGCGTCCACGGCTTCAGCGGCTTCATGTCGAGCGTCGGCCCGCCGCCGGTGCCGCCACCCGCGAACATGTCGACGGTGCCGATCGCCGCGTTGGCCTGCTGCCGGTTGGCGAGCGCCAGGATCACATCGACATTGGCCTGAACCATGCAGCGGTTGGCATCGAACATGTCGAACGCGCCGGCGATGGCGAGTGTCTCGAGACCGCGCTTGTTCAGCGCCTTCGGATTGAGCCGCGAGGCAAAGTCGGCGAGCGTCTTGAATTGACCGTTGGCCTGTCGCTCCGCGACGATGGTCTCGACCGCGGAAGCACCGATGTTCTTCAGCGCCGCGAGCGAGTAGCGGATCGCACCAGGGCCTTTGGTCGGAGCGGCGGCATCAGAGCCTCCCTGCTCGCCGCCAGGGGGCGGGGAAGCGCGGCCCTTCCGAGCCTCCGGCAGGAAGTCCACCTCGGACGAATTCACGCAGGGCGGCAGGATGTCGATGCCGCAGCGGCGTGACTCCGTGGCGAACATGGCAAGCTTGTCCGTATTGCCCATGTCGAGCGTCATCGATGCTGCCAGGAATTCCTCGGGGTAGTTCGCCTTGAGGTAGGCCGTATGATAGCTGACGAGCGCGTAGGCGGCGGCATGTGACTTGTTGAAGCCGTAGCCGGCGAACTTGTCGACGAGCTCGAAGATGTAGACAGCCTCGTTCTTCTTGACGCCGCGCTTCATTGCGCCTTCGACGAACAGTGCCTGCTGCTTCGCCATCTCGTTCTTGTCTTTCTTGCCCATCGCGCGGCGCAACAGGTCGGCCTGTCCCAGAGAGTACCCGGCCATCACCTGGGCGATCTGCATCACCTGCTCCTGGTAGATGATGACGCCATAGGTTTCCGTCAGGATGCCCTTCAGCATGTCGTGCAGGCAGTCGACCGGCTCCTCGCCGTGCTTGCGGTTGATGTAGGTCGGGATGTTGTCCATCGGACCCGGCCGGTACAGCGCCACCATGGCGATGATGTCCTCGAAGCGATCCGGCTTCAACCGCTTCAGGCTCTCCCGCATGCCGGTGGATTCCAGCTGGAATACGCCGATCGTCTCGGCCCGCGCCAGCAGGTCGTAGGCGTTCTTGGCCTCGGGATAGTTGTTCTCGATCGACACCGTCGTCAGGTCGACGTCGATGCCGCGCCCGCGCTTGATCAGCTCCACGGCCTTCTGCAGCACCGTGAGGGTCTTCAGGCCAAGGAAGTCGAACTTCACCAGCCCCGCCGCCTCGACGAACTTCCAGTTGAACTGCGTCACCGGGAAGTTCGATTTGGGATCACGATACATCGGCACCAGCTCGTCGAGCGGGCGGTCGCCGATCACCATGCCGGCGGCGTGAGTGGAGGCGTGGCGGTAGAGGCCCTCGAGCTTGATCGCGATCTCGAGCAGCTTGGCGACCATCGGGTCGTTGTCGCGCTCCTCCTGCAGCTTGGGCTCGCCGTCGATCGCCTCGGGCAGCGTCACGGGGGCCGCGGGATTGTTCGGCACCAGCTTGCAGAGCTTGTCGACCTGGCCGTAGCTCATCTGCAGCACACGGCCAACATCGCGCAGCACGGCGCGCGCCTGCAGCTTGCCGTGCGTGATGATCTGGGCGACGCGGTCGTGGCCGTACTTCTGCTGTACGTAGAGGATCGTCTTCTCGCGCTTGTCCTGGCAGAAGTCGATGTCGAAGTCGGGCATCGACACGCGTTCCGGGTTGAGGAAGCGCTCGAACAGCAGCCCGAATCGAAGCGGGTCGAGATCGGTGATGGTCAGCGACCACGCGACGAGCGAGCCCGCGCCCGAGCCGCGGCCCGGCCCGACCGGCACGCCGTTCGACTTCGACCACTTGATGAAATCGGCGACGATCAGGAAGTACCCTGGAAACTTCATCTTGGTGATGATGTCGATCTCGAACGCGAGCCGCTTCTCATAGTCCTCGCGCGTGAAGCCTGCGGCGAGCGGCGTCACCTCCAGCCGCGCGATCAGACCCTCCTCGGCCTGCCGCTTGAGCTCCGCCGCCTCCGCCAACAGCCGATCGTCGTTGCTGGCCCCCGGCTCCGTTTTCACGAACGCGGGCAGGATCGGTTTCTTGCCCTTGGGACGGAACGCGCAGCGCTTGGCGATCTCGACCGTATTGGCGACCGCTTCCGGCAGATCGGCGAACACCTTCGCCATCTCGTCGGCGCTCTTGAAGTAGTGCTCCTTGGTCAGACGTCGGCGATCGTCCTCCACCACGTAGCGCCCACCCGCGATGCAGAGCAGCGCGTCGTGTGCCTCGTAGTCGTCGGGGGAGGCGAAGAAGCATTGATTGGTGGCGACCAGCGGCAGCGCCATCTCGTAGGCGAGGCCGACGAGTTCGGGCTCGACCGCGATCTCGCGCGGTGTGCGGTGGCGCTGGACCTCGACGTAGAGCCGGTCGCCCAGCAGATCTTTCAGCACCTCGAGCCGCGCCCGCGCGACGGGCCTAAGGCCCTCGGCGATGGCGCCGTCGACGATGCCGTCCGGCCCCCCTGTCAGCGCGATCAGGCCGCCGTGACGTGCGGTGAGGTCGGCGATGGTAATGTGCGGGCCGTCGGTCTCGCCGGACTCCAGATGCGCCTTGGACACGAGCTTGAGGAGATTGGCATAGCCCTCCTCGTTCATGGCGAGCAGCACGAGGAAGCCGTCCTTGTGCGGATTGCCGCGGGGCTCGGGCCCCTTGACCGGTCCCTTTTCGGGCTTCCTCTCCTGGAAGTCGAAGGCGATCGTCACGCCCGCGATCGGCTGGATGCTAGCGTCCGCGAACTTGTTGGAGAACTCGAGCACACCGAACAGATTGTTGGTGTCGGTCAGCGCCAGCGCGGGAAAGCCGTGCTTATCGGCCAGCTTGGCGAGCTTGCCGATCGGCAGCGCGCCCTCGAGCAGTGAGTACGCCGAGTGCGTGCGCAGGTGGATGAAGCGAGGCGCCGTCGGAGTGACGGGACCGCCGGCGGGCTCGGGTGTGCGAATCGGTGCGTTCATAACCTCAATCTAGGAGGTCTGACGCCCCCGCGCATCAAGACGCCGGCCTCCCGGAGGATCCTCCCCGTTATCCACACCGCCTCGAACCGGCGGCTACGACATGGCTGCTCAATCCATTCCCGGCTTCACCTGGCGCAGCTTCTTGACGCCACCGCGCTTGGCCTTGCCTTCGAGCCGGCGCTCCTTGGAGGCCTTGGTCGGGCGTGTCTTGATGCGCGCCTTGGGGATCACCGCCGCTTCCGCGATCAGATCGACGAGGCGCTGGCGGGCGTCGGAGCGGTTCATCTCCTGCGTGCGGTGCCGGTCGGCGTGGATGACGATGATGCCGTCCTTGGTCAACCGGCTGCCAGCCAGCCTTCGCAGCCGCGCCTTCACGTGACCTGGAAGACTCGGCGACGCGTTAACGTCGAAGCGCAGGTCGACGGCGGTCGACACCTTGTTGACGTTCTGGCCGCCGGGACCGGAGGCCCGGACGAACGTCTCCTCGATCTCGTCGTCTGCGATCGACAATGTGGGCGTGATGCGGATCATCGGAGCGGTCTAGCGCCGAATCCGCGATTGATCCAGCCCGCGAGAGGGACGCCTCTAGAGGGGCACCAGTTGCAGAGCCATGTGAACAAGCGAATCGAAGCCGCGACGCACCACACCGGATCGTGTCACGTCCTCGCCGGCAACCAGGGGTACCTCGTTCACTGCGCCGCTGGTGCTTGACACCCGCAGATGCGCGACCACGTCGCCCTTGGAGATCGGCGCCTTCAGCGGCCCGGTGTAGACGATCTCGGCCTTCAGCTTCTGGTTGGCGGGGAAGCGCGGCAACAGGATCGCGACGTCGCCCTTGCCGACGAGCGGCAGGAACATGCGGCTGCCACCCCACACGCGCGCCTGCCCGATCGTCTCGCCCGCCTCGAACACCTTGTGCTCGGTGAACCCCTTGAAACCCCACTCCAGCAGTTTCAGCGTGTCGGTTTTGCGCTCCTCGGCCTTGTCGTAGCCGACCGCAACCGCGATCAGGCGCCGCCCGTCCTGGCTCGCAGTCGCCACCAGCCCGTAGCCGGCCTGCTTGATGTAGCCGGTCTTCATGCCTTCAACGCCCGGGCTTCCCATCAGCGGATTGCGATTGATGAACTTGTGCTTGCGATATTGGACCTCGCGCTGCGCGAAGAGCGGGTAGTAGTCCGGATACTCCCTGATGATGTGGCGGGCGAGCAGGGCGAGATCGCGCGCCGTCATCAGATGCTCGGGGTCGTGCAGCCCGGTCGGATTGCGGAACGTCGAATTCTTCAGGCCGATCCGCAGGCCTTCCTCCGTCATCAGCTTGGCGAATGCGGCCTCGCTGCCCGCGATCCCCTCGGCCACAGCGATCGCGGCGTCGTTACCCGACTGCACCACCATGCCCTGCAGCAGTTCGTCGAGCCGCGCCTTCTGGTTCAGCGGCACCATCATTGCCGAAGTGCCCGAAGGGGCTCCGCCGTTCTTCCAGCCGTTCAGGCTCATCACGAACTCGTCGGACGCCTTGAGCTGGCCCGACTTCAAGGCCTTGAACACCAGCGTCACGGTCATCAGCTTGCTCATGCTCGCCGGCGAGACGCGTTCGTCCGCGCGCAGCTGGTAGAGCACCGCTCCGGTGGTGGCATCCATGAGGATCACGTTACGTGCGCGAGTACTGAACTCCGCACTCGACTGCGCCACCACCGGCCAAGACGTACCGAGCGCCGCGCTCAGCACCACGGTGAGCGTCAGAACAGCCAACGTCGCGCGCCGCGCGCAACCAGCGGCCAACCTGGTGATCCCACGGTCGAAAGCGATCATGTCAGAGTGCCGTCGAGCTTGAGTTGCCAGCGTTCACTATCGAGGGAGGCTGCTGGCGGAGTCAACGCCTGCTCACGCCTCAACGCACACCTCTCCGCCGGGCGTGGCAGGAATGGCGACATTCAGCGCGCCGGCGTCGCAGGCGGGGCCGCTCGCTGCACGCCCAGCCCCAAGGCCGGTGGCGCAGCCATCGCCGCGAGAGGCAGAGGCGGACGCCGCGCCGCCTGCTGTTGCACTCCGGTTATGCCACTGCGCCAGGGCTGGGCCGCGAGATAAGCTCGCTCGAACGACGTATCGCCCTCGAGCGGCGCCCGCGCATAGTATTTGACGCGCACCTGACCGATGCCCATCCGCTCGAACCCGAGTTCGCGCGCGGCTCCCCGCGACAGGTCGATGATCCGGCCGTGGACATACGGGCCGCGATCGTTGACCCGCACCATCACCGTACGATCGTTCGCCAGGTTGGTGACCAGCACGTAGCTCGGCAGCGGAAGCGTCGGGTGGGCCGCCGACAGGCCCTCCATGTCGAAAATCTCGCCGTTGGCGGTCTTGCGGCCGTGGAAATCCGCGCCGTACCAGGACGCGGTGCCGCTGCGATCGTAACCGGGCTCCTCGCGCGGCACGTACCACCGGCCGGCGACCTGATACGGCTTGCCGATCTTGAAGACGCCGCCGCCCGAGGGAACCCGTTGGCCAGGCGACGCGATGACCCGCGGACTGGCGGCCACGCCGTATTTCGGATCGACGATGGGCGCGACTGCAATGACCGGTGCCACCTGAGCACCGGCGACAGGTGGAGGGGGCGGCGGCTGGCTCGCGCACGCACCCAGCAGCAGCAGCGGCGCCAACCCTCCGATGCCCAGTCGCCACGTCAGACACGCAGCGCGTGACCGATCACCACCAGGCGCGTTCATCACTGTCGTACGCATCCGATCTCCGACGCTGCAACCCCGACCTGGATGGTCCGATTCGCGGGCGTGCTCCAACCACCACGGCCGACGAGGGTCGACTTTGATCTTCCGGCGATACGGGTGGCTCGACACGCGACTTGTCGCCGGTCGCGACAGCCGGTAGAACCCGCGAGCCCGCGCTCGTCGTTTGTCTTGCGATCTGCAGACGCGGCGATGCGGCCAGCCGAACGCGGCTGCGGCGAGGATGGGTGGCCGAGTGGTTTATGGCACCGGTCTTGAAAACCGGCGTGGGTTCACGCCCACCGGGGGTTCGAATCCCTCCCCATCCGCCAAATTCGCCTAAATGCGGCGGCTCGTGAGCCGCCGCCCTGGCCGTCACTGTGTCAGCTGTTCCTTCACCTTCTGCGCGAGCTGCGGCAGCGAGAACGGCTTCTGCAGGAAGGCGAACTCCTCGTTGTCGTCGAGGTTGCGCTTGAAGGCATCGTCGGGATAACCGGACATCAGGATGAACTTCATTCCCGGCTTCACCTTGCGGACCTCCTTCAGCAGCGTCGGCCCGTCCATCTCCGGCATCACCACATCGGAGACGACGATGTCGATCATGCCGCCGCACTTGTCCCGCATCACCTCGAGCGCCTCGAGCCCGGTCGACGCCTCGAACACCTCGTAGCCGCGGCCCTTGAGGGCCCGCACCGCATAGTTGCGGACGTAGTCCTCGTCCTCGACCAGGAGAACGCGACCCGTGCCGGTGAGATCGGCGGTCGGCCGCTCCTTCTTCTTTTCCTTGGCCGCGGCCGTTTCCTCGCCCGCCTCGCCGTGATGACGGGGCAGGTAGACGCGGAACACAGTCCCCTTGCCAACCGCGCTCTGAGGATAAATGAAGCCGCCGGTCTGCTTGACGATCCCGTACACGGTCGCCAGACCGAGGCCCGTGCCCTTGCCGACGCCCTTGGTGGTGAAGAACGGCTCGAAGATCTTGCCCATCAGCTCCTGCGTCATGCCGACGCCGGTATCCTCGACTTCGACCAGCACGTACTCGCCCGGCACCATACCGTTGCCGATCTTGGCACTCTCGCGCTCGTTGACGTTGCGAGTGCGGATGGTGAGGCGCCCACCGTCCGGCATCGCGTCGCCGCCGTTGACCGCCAGATTGATGATCACCTGCTCGAACTGCGTCTTGTCGGCCTTCACGTACCAGAGATCGCGACCCGGGATGATCTTGATCTCGACCTTCTCACCGATCGCCTTGGTCAGCAGCGCGGACAGCTCCGTGATCGTTTCGCCGAGATGCAGCACCTCGGCCTGCAACGTCTGGCGCCGCGAGAAGGCGAGCAGCTGACGGACCATTCCGGCGGCGCGATTGGCCGAGGATTTGATGTTGATGATGTCCTTGTAGGCGGCGTCCGTCGGCCGATGGGTCTGCAGCAGCAGGTCGGAGAACCCGATGATCGCGGTCAGCACGTTGTTGAAGTCGTGCGCGATCCCACCGGCGAGCTTGCCCACCGCTTCCATCTTCTGGCTCTGCGCGAACTTGAGCTCCAGCGCCTTCTGCTCGCTGACATCGATCAGGAACAGCACGGCCGCCTCGCGCGAACCCGCCGACTGGCTCAACGCGCTCATGTAAAAGCGGCGGGTGAACTCGCCCTTGGGACCGACCGGAACCTCGATGGGCGGCACCACTGCTTGGCCCGAGAGCGCCTTCTCGATGCTCTCGGCGGCAGCGGCCCGTTCGTCCCCCTCCAGGGTGCGACAGACCACGTCGGCGACCAGCCTTCCTTCCAGGCTGGCGGTCTCCAGCAGCATCCGGCCGAACGCGGCGTTGGCGCCGACGATGCGGCCATCCGGTGAAATGGTGGCGATACCGAACGGCGCCGATTGGTAGAGCCTGACGAAGCGCGGCTCGCCGCCCTTGCCCTCGGTGACCGACTGGGCGGCCTCAGGCGCGCGCGGCAATACGGCGACGACATGCGGCTCGCCAGCAGCAGCCCGAGCCGTCACTACCGTCACCGACAGCCGCTTGCCGTCGTCGCGGATCAGCTCGATGTCGGCCCGGCCGGGCTCCTGGCCCGCGTCCTCGGCGACCAGCACGCGCAATAGATGGCTGGCGTCCTCGCTCATAACGTCGCCGAGCTTAAGGCTCCGACCAGCGTCGGCAGACATCCCGAGCCATCCCGCGAGCGTGGCGTTGATCCGCCCAACACTGCCATCGGCACCAAACGAGAGCAGACCGACGGGTAGGGATTCGTATTCGGTGAGTTGACCCTTGAGGGTGCTGGCCTGGCCTTCCTGGCGCAACCGCTCCTGGCTGATGTCGGTGACGACCCACAACGTGAGTGGGCCATTCGCTGCCTGCCCCGGGGGCAGCGGCAACGGACTGACGCTGACGTCGAACCAGCGCGCACGGCCATCGGTGGGACCAGACAGCCGGATCTCCTCGCCATGCCGCAGTTGCTCTGCCGCGGCGCGCGCCAACCGGAACACGCCCTCCGAGGCTCCCGCCTCCCCAACCACGAGCTGCTCGAAACTGCGCAGTCCACCGGACACGCTGCGTCCGACCAGCGCTTCCCAAGCCGAGTTGTAATAAAGCGGCTCGCCGGAACGCGAGCCTACCATCACCGCCTGCGTCAGGCTTCCGGCGACCGAGCCTGACAGATCGGCGCTGGTGACACGTTCGGTGAGGCGTAGATGACCGGCCGCCAGCGCGAAAAGAAAGAACACACCGAACATCGCCAGAACGGAGGTCAGGGTCAGCAGAACCGGCTGTCGCGACGTGCTCGCGAGCACACCGAACACAGCACCGCCTCCGGCGACGACGACCGCGACGACGGCGACGACGGCGAGCAGACCGTGGCTGGTGACGTGCCCCATTTCGCCATAGGCGAGCAGCGAGTGCCGGGGGTTACTGTCCCTCATGGTGAACGCGGTATCACGATTCTCGGGGAACACGGTCTTCAGTACCGACATCAAGAGAAAACTTGCCATACGCTTACAGGGCGCGCTCGCTGGAGCTTCCGATGCCGCCTTGGCGGGAGCCCGGACGCGAAAACCTTTCGGGTTCCTGCACCAGGGCGACATCGCCATCAACACTTCGTGGATCAGGGTTAAAATCACGTGAAATCTGTGCTAGGCACCGCCGGTCATAGGCATCCGAATCACGACGACTGTGCATCGTCACGGGATCGGGCCGGCGTGGTGGCGAGACATCTGCAGCGGCGCACGCGCCGTCTGCCTGGAGAACGACCATGGGGGATATCCTGTTCTATTTGATCTTGGTCGTGTGCCTCGCCGCGCTGGGGATCGTGGCGGCATTGTTCCTGCGCGGCTACCTGACTGGAACCTCGCCGACCGCCGCAATATTCGGTCCACGTCCCGAGAAGCGCCTCGACGTTGTCGATCATGCCAATATCGACGGCCGGCGCCGCCTCGTGCTGATCCGCCGGGACGATGTCGAGCACCTGATCCTGACGGGTGGTCCCGTCGACGTGGTGATCGAGACGGGAATTGGACAGAGGCGTGGTCGCGTGAACGGCGAGGCGTCCGAGAGCGCCGTGTTCAGCAAACCGCCGCGCACGCTCGGGCAGAGCAGCCAAAGCACTCCGCTGGAGAATTGAGCGCAGCCTCACGCAGGCCCTGCAAGAGGGGCCTCAGCGCGTCTCGTCCCAGTCGCCGAAGGCCGTCGGCCCCAGGCGCGAGATGTCGAGAGGCGAGGTGTCGACCGCGATTGCACCAGAGGGGCTGGCCGACCTTAGATGCCCGGTCTGCGGCGGCCCGGATTTGCGAGCCTCCGATCGAAACGGTGCGTCGACGTGCAATTGTACGCCATTGGCCAGTCGCGTGTGCTCGCTCTTGCCGGCCAGGACAGGGACCGCGCAGGCGATCGACAGAACGACGGCCGTGATCCACGCCGGTAGAGAGGCGTTACGCCGGATCGGGCTGAACATGTGTGACATCGCGCGCCTTCCGTGGACCTGAGCACTGTCCAACGAGGCTAGCGGGAACGGATTAAATGCAGCTTAATCGGTGTTCCGTTACGACAATGCGGGCGTGTTGCATCACCCGCTGGCACGGCGTGCCCCAACGACCAGCGCGTTGAGCTTGGCCTCCGCAACCTCGCGCGGCAGTGGCGCCAGCCCGCAATTGGTACTGGCGATGATGCGGGCGGCGTCGGCATGCCGGCTCGCCTCGGCGAGTACCGCGGCCACCGCATCGGGCGTCTCCACCGCCTTCGATGCGACGTCGATCACGCCGACCTGGATCACCTTGTCGGGGAGCAGCCGGATCAGCGACAGTGGGACATTCGATCCCTGCGCTTCCAGCGAGACCTGATCGACCCTGCTCGTGTTGAGCGCCGGGAAGATCGCCTCGTACTGACGCCACTCCGAGCCCAGCGTCTCCTTCCACTTCACGTTGGCTTCGATGCCGTAGCCATAGCAGATGTGGACGGCGGTCTGGCAGGTCAGCCCTTCCAGCGTCCGGTCGAGTGCGGCGATGCCCCACTCGTAGACGTCATTCATGAACACGTTGAAGGCGGGCTCGTCGATCTGGATCATGTCCAAGCCGAGGGCTTCGAGTTGACGCACCTCCTGATTCAGGATCGCCGCGAACGCCATCGCCATATCGGCCCGGCGCCCATAGTGCGCGTCCGCGATCGTGTCGCAGATGGTCATCGGCCCCGGCAGCGTCCACTTGAGCTTGCGGCGGGTGTGGCCACGCACGAAGCGCACTTCCTCCGCGTGCACCGATTGCCTGAGCGACAGCGCCCCGGTCACCGTCGGCACGTCGACGACATATCGGTTGTCGCGGATGCCCATCTTGGTCGTCCTGGCCCAGTCTATGCCCGAGACCTGCTCCAGGAAGCCGTGCACGAAGTGCACGCGGAACTGCTCGCCGTCGGTGACGATGTCGAGGCCGGCATCCTCCTGCAGCTTCAACCACAGCAAGGCCGCGTCGCGCTTGGCACGATCGAGCGCCGCGCCTTGATGCTGCCAGGCGCCCCAGAGCTTCTCGGGCTCGGCCAGCCAGTGCGGCTTCGGCAGGCTGCCGGCGATGGTCGTCAGGTACGGAGAGGCGCTGGTCATGCCGATGATCTCCGGCCGGTGATCTCTGCAAGGATGCGAGACGGCACTGTAGAAGCGCCGAACGCTCCGCGCAAACTCCGATCGGGGCCGCACGGCAGTGAGGTCGGCACCGAGACGATGTCCGAACGAGGCTGCGCTCGGCAGAAAAGAGGGGCGCCATCCCCAGGTTGAGGGGGGAGAGGGGATGGCGCCCGAAGGCCTGATCGGCCAGGACAACACAACGACCGCACGTCATCGGCGGAGTGAGTAGCCAAACCTGCGGGTGCGCCGGCGGCTACTCCTCGATACGCGATGCTCGGCGGCATCAGCTAGGCGGATGGGGATCTGCCGCTGATGATCGGGCTTGTGGGCTCTCGTTGCTTCGTTCGTTGCCTTGAGACCGATCATGCCGGAGAAATGCGAATACACGCTTAACGGGCGCATTGACGATTATTGCAATTTGGAGTTGCTTGTCTTCGCTTGCGTGGGCGTCGAGACATCGCTACCCGATGGACGCGTTCGAGGGAGCGTCAAGCACACTTTCGCTAGGGCCTTGACTTCACGAGCGGGAGACGGACATACGTGCGCCCAATTCGTGCTCCGAATCGCCGTTCTAGAACGCCATTCAGCTTCAGCGACGTGGTCTCAGCATGAGCAAAGGTTCCAAGGGCGCCACCAAGGTCGGGGCCGCCAAGTCCAAACCGGCAGCGCTCCCGCAGGCGTCGTCGATCTCCGTGACCCCTCCCGCCAAATCCAAGGCGAAGGAGGTGCCGGCGGCGTCCGCCAGGCAGTCGGCCATCATCCTGCCCGAGGGGTACCGTCCCAGCGACGACGAGCCCTTCATGGGGCCTCGGCAGAAGGCGTATTTCCGCGCCAAGCTGCAGAGTTGGCGTGAGGAGATCATCAAGCAGACGCGCGAGACGCTCGAGGGCCTGCACGAGGAGTCGACCCAGCACGCCGACCTCGCCGACCGTGCGACATCCGAGACCGATCGCGCACTCGAGCTGCGCGCCCGCGACCGTCAGCGCAAGCTGGTGTCCAAGATCGACGCGGCCCTCGCCCGGCTCGAAGACGGCTCCTACGGCTATTGTGAGGAGACCGGTGAGCCGATCGGCCTGCGGCGGCTGGATGCCCGTCCGATCGCAACCCTGTCGGTGGAAGCCCAGGAGCGCCACGAGCGGCGCGAGCGAATCTACCGCGAGGACTGAACGCGAGTTCGGTGGTCCGTAGCTCACCCCGGCCGTCGGCGCGACTCCAACGCGTAGCCGAGCGACGCGGCGAGCCATGCCAACACCTCACGGGCATGCGTATCCGGCGGGTGCACGGGATAGAACACCTGGCGAATGCGACCGCTTTCGATCACCAGCGTCAGTCGTTTCAGATAGGTCACGCCACCGGTCTCGAACGTCGGCAGCTTCAGTGCGTGCTTTAGTGCGCCCTCCGCGTCGCTGAGCAGGGCGAACGGCAGGTTCACCCGATGCACCAGTTCTTGTTGCCACTCGCTCGTCTGCAGGCTGAGGCCGAAAATCTCGACATCGGTCGCGGCATAGGCGGTGTAGAGGTTGCGGAAGCCCTCGGCCTCCGGCGTCGAGCCGTGTGCGCCGGCGATGTCGTCCCAGCCCGGCGGATCGGAGAGCCCAGGCTGACCCGTCCAGGGATAGACGAACACCACAGCCATGCCCTCGAAGCGCGCGAGGCTCACCGTGGCGCCGCTCGTCGACGCCAGCGCGATATCGGGGAGCGCCAGGCCCTGTTTCAGATGGCGGACAGCACCGTCGTCCTCGGGCGCGGGATAGGGCCAGGCAATCACGCGGCGCCCTCCTGCAACCCCACTCGCCGTGCCGAAGACATCCGCTCTACTCCTGTTCCCGCTATTGCCACTAAAGATAAACCCTACCGCCGTGCCTCCGACTAGGCCAAAATCGCGCCGATCGAAATCTCGCTGGACCCCGCCGCCATGCCGACGACCTTGCTCGCCTTCAACCCGGCCCGTGCGCCCGGACCGCTTGCCGCGCGGGCCGCCGACATCGCGCCGGCCATCGCCAGCCGCGCCATCGAGGCCAACCGCCTGCGCCGCATGCCCGACGCCAACTTGGAGGCGATGCGGGCCGCCGGTCTCACCCGTATTCTGCAGCCCAAACGCTGCGGCGGCCTCGAACTCTCCCTGCACGAGCATCTCGACGCCGTGGCCGCGATCGCCGAGGGCTGCGGCTCCACCGGCTGGTGTCTCGGCGTCTATCATGCGCATGCCTGGCTGATGGGCCTCTTCGGCCAGCAGGCCCAGGACGACGTCTATGCGGCTAAGCCCGAGACGCTGCTCGGCGCGGTGCTGGTGCCCAAGGGCGAGACCGAGCGCGCGTCCGGTGGCTGGACCCTGCGGGGGACCTGGGGCTTCTGCTCGGGCGTCCATCACGCGGACTGGGCGATCCTCGGCGCCATGGCGAGCAATCCCACCACCGGCACGGCGGAATCCGCGCTGATGCTGGTCCCACGCGCCGACTTCCAGATCAAGGAGGACTGGGTCGTCACCGGACTTTCGGGAACGGGGAGCAACAGCGTCGTGGTCTCCGGGTCGTTCGTGCCGGACCATCGCGTGATCTGGATGAGCGAGGCCGGCGAGGGCCGGGCTCCCGGCGCGGGCCTGCACGCCTCCGCGCTGTACCGCGCGGCGATGGTGCCGGCGCTGGCGCTGTTCATTTCAAGTCCGGCGATCGGCATGGCGCGCCACGCCCTGAAGGCATTCATCGAGCGCCTGCCTGGACGCGTCGTCGCCTACACCTTCGGCGAAAAGCAGCGCGACATGGCGATCACGCACATCCAGCTCGCGCAGGCCGCGACGAAGATCGACACCGCACATGCGATGCTGCACGCGATGATCGACGAGATGGAGCACTCTGCTGCCGCCGGGGCTCAGATGCCCATGGTTCGACGCGCCAAGGCGCGCATGGACTGCGCGCAGGCCGTGCGGCTCTGCCTTGAGGCCGTGGAGACGCTGCACTACGCGTCGGGCGGCAGTGCGCTGTCCGAGACCAACGCCATCCAACTCGCGGCCCGCGACATCCGCGCCGCCAACATGCACGGCGTGCTGCATCTGGAGACGACACAGGAGATGTACGGCCGCGCCCTGCTGGGCTTGCCACCGAGTTCACCGGTGATTTGACTGAAAGCGTCAGACGCACAGCGTCAGACACCGATGGCCGCCAGCGGCCCGAGCTTTTTCTCCAAGAGCGGCAGCACGTCGGCGCCAAACCGCTCGATCGAGCGCATCGCCGATTTGTGCGGCGTCGCGCCCATCGTCATGTAGAGCCCCATGTGATGCGGCGTGACAGCCTCGATCTCGGCGGCGAGCTTTTCTGCGACCATCTCGGCGTCGCCGATCGGGTTCCAGGCCATCAACTCCTCCGGGCTCATCTCGCCCTCGAAGCTCTCTTCCGGCAAGAACGCCCCGGGCAGATGCATCTGCCCGCGCCGCAGGTAGTGCGATTGGCGCACCTGATAGCGCGCGTTCTCCGCGAATGTGCGGGCCTCGGTCTTGTCGTTCGTCACGAAGCAGTAGCGCAGTGTCGAGAACTTCAGCGTGTCGATGCCTTTTCCTTCCCCGCGCCAGACCTCCTCGGCCCCACGCCGTACCTCCTTCAGCGAGGCGACGTCGCGCCCGAAGCCCGAGGCGAACAGCGGATAACCCCGGCGCGCGGCCAGCGCGATCGAGGGCTGGGAGTTGCCCGCGAGCCAGATCGGCACACCTCCAGCCTGCACGGGCATCAGTGACACATGCGTCCGCGGCAGCTTGAAGTGCTTGCCGGAGAACTCGACCTCGCCATTGGCGAAACCCCGCTCGATGATGTCGAGCATCTCCTCTGTCATCTCGCGCGACTGGTCGAGCGTGACGCCGAAGCGGGCAAGTTCGTGCACCTGGTAGCCCGAGCCGACACCGAGGATCAGCCGTCCGTCCGACAGCGCATCCGCATAGCCGATCTCGCCCAGCAGCCGCGCCGGCTCGTAGAGGCAGGCGAGGACCACCGCCGTCCCGAGCTTGATCCTGGTGGTCACCGCCGCGAGATGCGCGATCATCATCAGCGGCGAGGGCGTCAGCGCGTAGTTGGAAAAGTGATGCTCTGCAATCCAGGCCGTGCCGAAGCGTGCCTGCTCCGCCGCCTGGATCTGCTGCACCGTCTCGTGCAGCAACTGCGGCACGGCCTGACCGGGCACGCGCCGGTTGATCAGATTGAAGCTGCCGAAATCCATGGCGCCCCGCTCCCGCTGATTTTTCAGCGAGCCTATCGACCGGCGGTACGCAGGGTCAACCCGATGCGTCGCGCCTGACGCAGCCCAGCACGATCTCCGCCGCCGCTTCGCTCGGCGTGCCCGACGCCAGCGCCATGCGGAACGGAATCTGCCGCAAGGCTGCGAGTTGGCGCGCGCGTTCCGGCGTCTCGCCCAACAGCGGCCCGACGGCGGCGGCGAGCTTGGCGGCCGTCACCTCCTCCTGGATCAACTCGGGAAACACGTTCTCGCCGAGCACGAGGTTGGCGAGCACGATCGATTGCACCTTGACCAGGAACCGCAGGCGGATCGCGACCGCATCGACCTTGTAGGCGACCGCCATCGGCGTGCCCGCGAGCGCGAGGTCGAGGGTCACGGTGCCGGATGCCGCCATCGCGGCGCGCGCCAACTGGAACGCCGCATATTTGTCGGCCTCACCCTCGATGAGGACGGGTTGCAGCGGCCACGATTTCAACGCCGCTTCGATCAACGGCCGGACGGACCCCACGGCGGGTATGATCACCTGCAGATCCGGCATCCGCGCCTTCAGCAGGCCCACGGCCTCGCCGAACGGTTGCATCAGCCGTCCGACCTCGGAGGGCCGGCTGCCCGGCAGCACGGCGAGGATCGGCCGCGACCGATCCAGACCGGTCCGGTGCGCCAACTCCTGCGGATCGCGCGCGCGTATCCAGTCGAGCTTCTCGATCAGCGGATGGCCGACATACGTGCAGGGCGGGCCACCGAGGCGGTGGTGCACCTCCGGCTCGAACGGCAGCAGCGCCAACACATGATCGACGTAACGCTTCATCTTGGGCGCGCGCCCCGGCCGCCACGCCCACACGCTCGGGGAGACATAGTCGACGACGGGAACACCGGGGAGCCGACGCCGGACACGTTTGGCGATCGGATGCGTGAACTCGGGACTGTCGATGATGATCACCACGTCCGGCCGCGCCTCGACGGCGACGCGCGCGGTCATTCGCACGCGCGAGACGATGCGAGGCAGGCGCGGAAGGATCGACAGCGGGCCCATCACCGCGACGTCCGCCAGCGGGAAGAGGGACGCGAGCCCCTGCCCGGCCATGTGCTCGCCGCCCACGCCGAGCCAACGCACCTCGCCTCCGAGCCTTGCATTGATCGCGGCCATCAGTTTGCCGCCGAGCTGGTCGCCAGAGTGCTCGCCGGCGACGACGAACAGCAACAACTGCCGCTGCGCGTCGCGAGGCGCTGTGCTGGTCGTCATCGCCTCACCTCCCTGCCTCCGGTCCGGGCACCAGCAGGAATAATCCGAGCCGGTCGGCCGCCTCGATCAGCGCAATGGGATCTGCTGGCCTGCTCGGCAACGCGAGCCCCGCGAACCGCGCTGCAGCGACGGCTTCCAGCGCCGCGACGGTGATCTGTCCGGTCTCGGACCAGGCCAGCACGCCGCGTCGCCGCCAGCGGCCGTTGTCGCCCCATTGCCTGAGGCCGCGCACCCGCGTCGTGAAGGCGGCAACCTCCTCGTCGATACCGACAGCAAGCACGTGCCGGCGTGACACCAGAGTGGAGGCGCCGGTCGCGAAAGCTGAGACCGCCTCGACCACTGCCGCGCCGAGCGCCGCGTCAACGGTCTCCTTGCGCGTGGGTTGCGAGACGCCGATGGCGACGAGGGATTGCGGCGTCGTGCTCCAGGCCCCTCTGCGGTGCGATGCCTCTCCAGCGTGGGCTGAAGTCCCCGCTCCAGCCGCCGCGACGCCCGTCACAAACACTCCCGACGCGTCCGCGCGCCGGATCACCTCCGGCTTCTCCGCGACAAGTACGTTCCCCGCGGCCACGCCGATGCCGGCCAGCCCCTTCTCGGCTGCCCGCGTCACCGTCTGCGGTCCGATCACCGGCATGTCGATACGCAACTCCTGGCCGGGTTTCGGACGCTTCACCAAAACCCCGCCACGAGCCGCCACCGGCAGCCGGTCGATCAGGCCGTCCGTGCCCTCCGCGCCCTCGATCGCGATCAGCCGCCCATTCGCCGTTACCGCGACCTGTCCAATGTCGAACGCGCCCAGCGCCTCGACCACGGAGAGC
>CAMDBL010000017.1 GCA_945889015.1 Devosia equisanguinis | reverse complement strand
GGCGTCGCGGTGCGTGAGCTGCCGGTGCTGACCATCGTGCTGACACGCGTCGGGCTGGCGGCACTGGTGCTGCTACCGATCGTGTGGCTGGCGCGGATTCGCTTTCCGCGCACGCTCACCGAGTGGGCGCCGTTCATCGGGATGTCGATCCTCAACAACGTGATCCCGTTCGCGGTCATGCTGCTCGGCCAAAAATATATCACCAGTGGCCTCACCTCCGTCCTCAATGCCACCACGCCATTGTGGGCCGCGCTGCTGACGCACGCCTTCACCGTGGACGAGCGCTTGAAGCCGAACACCATCGTCGGCGTACTCCTCGGCATCGGCGGCGTCGCGGTGCTGATGGGGCCGGAGTTGCTGGGCGGGGGCAACACCAGCGCTTTCGGCATGGCGTGCGTGCTGTTGTCCGCCATGTTCTATGGCCTGTCCGCCCTGTGGGGCCGGCGACTTCGCGGCTACCCGCCATTGCTGACGTCGTGCTGCCAGATGGTGTGCTCGACCATCCTCGTCGCACCGATCACCTTCGCCGTCGATCAGCCGTGGACTCTGGCGCTGCCCAGCGCCCACGTGATGGCCGCACTCGTCGGCCTCGCGGTCTTTTCCACCGCGCTCGCCTACCTCGTGTTCTACCGCATCGTCACGGTGTCGGGTCCCTCCAATGCGATGCTGGTGACGCTGATCAACCCGGTCTGCGCGATCGCGCTCGGTGCGATGTTGCTCGGCGAGACATTGCTTCAGCGGCACGTGCTCGGCGCGCTGGTCATCGCCTCGGCGCTGCTGGTGATCGACGGACGGCTGCTGCGCTGGGCCGGGGTGGGGGCTCGTCCGTAGGTCGGGACGAGGCACGGCGCACCCGTGCCAACAATCCGACAGTCACGGCATACCAGTTTTCGGACCTACAGCCTTGTGACTCGCCCGACACGCCGATAGCTTGCTGATCGACCGATATCCAAGAAACTCGAAGGAGGACGCCATGCATCCCAGGGACCGCATTCCCTTTGCGCCGATCGAGGGCCGCCCGCCGCTGAAGGTGCCCGCCGGCACCAAGGTGGTGCTATGGCCAATCCTGGCGCTGGAGGAGTGGGATATCGCCCGCCCGATGGCGCGCATGGTGATCTCGCCGCCGCAGGGCATCCCCCAGCAGCCCGATCTTCCCAATTGGAGCTGGCACGAGTACGGCATGCGCGTCGGCGTCTGGCGGCTGATGAAGGTATTCAAGAACCTCGGTATGACGCCCTGCGTCACCATGAACGCCAAGATCTGCGAGACCTATCCGCAGGTGGTCGATGCGTGCATGAAGCACGGCTGGGAGCTCAACGCCCACAGCTACGACCAGCAGCCCATGCACAAGCTCGAGAACCAGCAAGAGGTGATCGAGAAGGCCTGCGACATCATCGGCAAGTTCTCGGGCAAGCGTCCTGTCGGCTGGTTCGGTCCAGGCCTCACGCAGACCTTCGACACGCTCGACTATCTGTCGAAGTCGGGCATCGAGTACATCGGCGACTGGGTGCTCGACGACGAGCCGGTATGGCTCAAGACCACCCACAAGCCGGTCGCGGCTTTTCCCTACAACTTCGAGATCCACGACATCGTCATGATGGCGCTGCAGCACCACCCGAGCGAGGTGCAGTACACGCGCGGCATGGACTACTTCCGCACGCTGTACGAGGAGAGCGACGAGCGGCCGAAGTTCATGGCCGTCGCGTTCCATCCCTATCTTTCTGGCTCGCCGCACCGGATCGGCCACGTCGCCCAGATGCTCGAGGAGATCATGAGCCACAAGGGCGTGGTCTGCTGGGACGGGTTGAAGATGCTCGACTGGTTCAAGAAGAGCCATCCGGCGGCAGGATGAGCCTGTCGATCGGAGCGAGCCGCAGGCGAGGTCCGGCAGCTTCGTGTGTGTAGTCGATGCCGGACCTCAGGCGCGAGAGGCGCGCCCTCGCTCCGACCTCCAGCCTTGATCAGTGAAAGAAATACCCATGCCCCAGCGCGCCAGCGTCTTTGTCCCGCACGACCTCGAGCAGCCGATCCCCGGCACGTCCGGCGGGCCGCTCGACGGGCTGACGGCGGTGATCAAGGACATGTACGACATCGCCGGAACCAAGACGGGCGCCGGTTGTCCGGAGTGGCTCGCGGTGCAGACTCCGGCGAGCAAGCACTCCGCAGCAGTTGCCAACCTGCTGGGTGCCGGCGCGACCGTGATCGGCAAGGCGGTCTGCGACGAGCTGTTCTATTCCGTCACCGGCATCAACGCGCATTACGGCATGCCCGTGAACCCGCGTGCGCCCGGACGTATTCCCGGCGGCTCGTCGGCGGGCTCGGCGGCAGCGGTGGCGGCGGGGATCGCCGACATCGGGCTCGGCAGCGATACCGGCGGTTCGGTTCGCATTCCAGCAGCCCTCAACGGCGTATGGGGCCTCAGAACCTCCACCGGCCGGGTCGATGCCACCGGCGAGATGGCGATGGCGCCCTCGTTCGACGCTGCCGGATGGTTCACGGCGGGGCCCGGCCTGCTGCGCACGGTCGGCAGCATACTGCTCGAAGGGCAGGCCGTGCGCGCGCCCGTCACGCGCCTGCTGATCGCCGAGGACGCTTTCGCGGAGGCCGATGCGCCGTTGGCAGCGCTGGTGCGCAAAACCGTCGAGCGGATGACCGAGCTTCCAAGGCAACGCGAGAGCGTGACGCTCGCCGCCGGCGCCGATGGCGGGCTCGACGCCTGGCGCGAGACGTTCCGGCTGATCCAGGCGCGCGAGACCTGGACCACGTACAAGGACTTCATCGAGCGGGAGAACCCCAAGCTCGGCCCCGGCGTGCGTCAGCGCTTCGAGATCGCGCGCGCGGTGACGGCAGAGCAGGAGACGGCCGAGCGCGCCAAGCGGGAAACGATCCTGAAGCGCATCCACGGTCTGGTCACACCCGGCACCGTCGTCGCGCTGCCCAGCGCGCCCTGCATCGCACCGCTCGCCACATCGACGATGGAGCAGTTCGAGCACTACCGGCTACGCGTCATGCGGCTCGTGGTGACGGCGGGGATCGCCGGGCTGCCGCAGCTCAACGTACCGATCGGCACCGTCGAGGGCTGCCCCGTCGGCCTCGGGCTGATCGGTTGGCGCGGCGGTGACGAAGCGCTGCTCGATCTCGCGCTAAGGCTCGGCGGATATTGCGGTCAGGTGGGGTGAGCTTCCCCCCTCCCAGCAATGGGGAGGGGCACCCGCGATCTGCAGATGCATCCTCACATGCGGTTGCCCTGCTATCCGGTCACCCCGACTGAACAGGGTATTCCTAGCCAAGACGAGTGCCGCCACGTTAGAGTCCACGTCCGCGACATGGATGCGGTGGGGCTCGTCACATGCCAGGCAAGGTTGACAAAGCCGTCGGCAACTCGCGCTCGATGCTGAGCGTGCTGGTGTCGGTGATCTCGCTCTCGCGCGGGTTCTGGAGTGGCCCGACCCGCAAGGCCGCATGGGGTCTGACGATCGCCGCCTTCGCGCTGGCGCTGGTCGACATCGGCATGCAGCTCGCGCTCAACCGCTGGAACAAGACGTTCTACGACGCGCTCGAACGCAAGGCCATTCCGGCCCTGCAGAGCGCGGCGCTGCTGTTTCTCGGCCTGATCGTGGCCGCGACGGCGACGGTCGTGCTGGCACAGCTCGCTCGCATCCTGCTGCAGATCTATTGGCGCGAGGATCTGACCCAGCGCATGGTCGCCCTGTGGCTGAAGAACCAAGCGTTCTAACGTCTCAACGTCATCAACGGCACCGAGTTCGCGCCGGAGGCGCGCATCACGGAGGATCTCCGGCTCACGGTCGAGCCGATCGTCGACCTGATCATCGGGTTCATCAGCGCCGTCATCACGTTCATCGCGTTCGTGGGCATCCTGTGGACCGTCGGCGGCTCGCTCACGGTGTTCGGCATCACCATTCCCGGCTTCATGGTGATCGGCGCGATCGTCTACTCGGTGGTGGTGTCCGGCGTGATGTTCGCCGTCGCCAACAAATATTCGGCCCAGGTGCGCGAGCGCAGCGAGGCCGAGGCACAGCTGCGATACCAGCTCACCCGCCTCCGCGAGAACGCGGAGAGCGTGGCGCTGGTGCGCGGCGAGGCCGGCGAGCAGCGCAACCTGCTCGCGCGATTGGCGACGGTGGTCGAGCGTTGGCGCGCATTCGCGTTCCGCTGGAGCTACATGACCGTGGTGATCTCGGCGAGCGGGCTCGCGGCCCCCATCGTCCCCGTGCTGCTGATGGCCCCCAAGTACATGACCGGCGAGGTGACGCTCGGCACGGTGATGCAAGCGGCGACCGCGTTCGGCACCGTCAACGGCGCGCTCGGCTGGTTCACCGGCAATTTCGCGCGGCTGTCGGAGTGGTATGCAGCGGCCTCGCGCGTCTCCGAACTCGGCTTCTATATCCGCGCCGCCTCGCTGCCCGACGCAGATACCACCCAAATCGACGTGTCCACCGGCGAGGACGAGGATCTGACGCTGGAGAAGGTCGCTGTCCGCCTCCACAACGGCAAGACGCTGATCGCCGATGCCGGCTTCAAGATCGCGCCCGGCGAGCGGGTCATGGTCGCGGGCGAATCCGGCACAGGCAAGAGCACGCTGGTGCGCGCCATCGCCGGGCTGTGGCCGTGGGGCTCGGGCCGCATCGTGCTACCGAAGTCGGGGACGCTCGCCTTCGTGCCGCAGCGTCCCTACATGCCGATCGGATCGCTGAAGGCGGCGCTGACTTATCCGCGCCCGTCCGACGAGATCGCGGATGATGTCGTGGCCCGGGCGCTGGAGTTGTGCGGGCTTTCGGCCTACGTCGCCAAGCTCGAGGATGTCGCCTCCTGGGATCGCATCCTCTCGGGCGGCGAGCAGCAGCGGCTCGCGTTCGCACGGCTCTTGATCCACAAGCCGTCTTTGATCATCCTCGACGAGGCGACTTCGGCGCTCGACGAGACCAACCAAGCCCGACTGATGGACTTGTTCGGGACGGAGCTGTCGCAGGCCGCTCTGATCAGTGTGGCGCACCGTCCGAGCCTCAATAAGTACCACAACCGCCATATCAAGCTGCACAAGGCGGAGACCGGCGCCCGCGCGTTCGAGCGCATCCGCCAGCTTTCCGCCTTCAGCCGAATGCGCGACGCCATCGCGCGACGTCCGAAGAAGCAGAAGGAGGATGCGTGAGCGGCCCTTGTCGCTTGCGAGGCTCGCGGACATAATCGGGCCGCCTTTTCGTCGTCTGTAGCGTGGTGAACATTGTTCGCGCTTCTCTGACTGGGTGTTTCCCCAGGCGGCGTGCCGGTCTCTGGAGGACTTCCATCATGAAGTTGCCGCGCGTGTTTTTGCTGTCGCTCGCGGCCGGCATATTCGGTGTGCTGCTGCTCGCGGGCGTGAGCCGGTTCGATAGTGGGGCTCCCCCGGCTCCGTCCCCCGTCAGCAAGTCACTGTTGGACGGTGTAGCCGTGCGTGAGCAGATCGGGCTCGCGGACGTGGCAAGGATTCGAGCCGAGGGCTACCGAACGCTGATCGATCTCAGGCCTGATGGGGAGGCGCCTGGGCAGCCGCCGGCTGCCGCGGTGCGCGAGGCCGCGGAGAAGGCCGGGCTGACCTTCGCCTATATCCCGACCCCGAACGGGGCCATTCCGCAGAGCCGGCCGGAGGAGTTGGCCCGCGTGCTCGCAAACTCCGATAAGCCGGTCCTGCTCTACTGCCGCAGCGGCAGTCGCGCCGCGCGGGTCTGGGCGCTCGCCGAGGCGGCACGCACCGATGGTGCTCCGGCCTCGGCGATCGCGGCGGCTGTCCGCGCGGCGGGCCAGAAGGTCGATGACCTGCTGCCGCAGATCGATACGCTCGTCGCCCAGCGCGCGCGCTAGAAGTGAGTGGAGATGGCCATGGCTGACACCACGTTCTCCGCGGCCTCTGATCCCGCCACATCGGATGCGGCCACGCCACCGCTGACCTCGAAGCCGGGTTGGAGTCGCGGACTGGCGGCAGTGTTCGTGGCCGCCGTCGGCCTGGGCATCGGCAGCCTTGCCGGACTGATCCTCGCGCTGCTGACCGGTCTGATCGACATCGGCTGCTGATCTCCAGATGGTCGCGTCACAGCCTTCACACGCTGAGCTGATAGCTGATCGGCACCCAGCGATAGGCGCTGCCGGCGCGCTCGACCCATCCGACAGATGGGAATGGCATGTGCGCGCCGGCGGCCCAGATCCGCTCGGTCGCGACCATGTCGAGGATGCGTTTTCGGGCTGCCACGGCTTGCGTCTTGTCGTCGTCGACGTCGGCGTGCCAACCGGGGTTGGCCAGCGACACCGCATAATGAATGGCGACGTCGGCCCACAGCAGTAGCCGCTGGCCCTCGCTCTCGACGTGGAAGGCGAGTTGTCCAGGCGAATGCCCGGCAGCATCGAGCGCCCGAACCCCCGAGGTGACCTCGTCGCCAGGGCCGATCAAGCGGGCGCGATCGGCGAACGGATAGGCCAGCTTCATGAACACCTCCCGGTGGATCTTGCAGGCCGGGCGGACGTTGCCCTTTACCCAGAAGTCCAACTCGGCGGCACCCATCACATAGCGGGCGTTGGGATAGGCGGGACGGCCTCCCAGCATCAAACCGCCGACGTGGTCGGGGTGGCCATGCGTCAGCACGACGGTATCGACGTCCTCGGGGCGGTAGCCGGCGGCTGCGAGAAGCTTCGCCAGCCGCCCATGCGGCAACGCCGCGCTGAAATCGCCGATACCGATGCCGGCCCGCAATTCTCCGCAACCCGTATCGAACAGGACCAACTCGCGTCCCGTGTCGATGAGCGTCATCACGAAGGGATGCTGGAAGGGGCCGGGATCGAGCTTATGGGCGGCTGCCACGGCTGCAACGTCTGCGTCCTCCGCGTTGGCGGCAAAGCGCTCGCGCAAGGTGGAACGGACAATGGCGCCGTCGAGGATGCTGACGATCTCGAAGCCACCGAGCCGCAACCGGCAGACCTCCGGCACCCGCACTCCCTGCTGTCTCGACGGCATAGACGTCTCTCCCTGGCTTCCGGCGACTCCCGAGCGGCACGGCACGTGCAGACATTTCGTTGCGGCGGCGCAATTTACCGCGCCTACGTGAAGCTGTTTGTGCAGCGCAACACTTGTCCGCACACCTTTGCTGGATGTATGAACGCTGCGCCTTGTCTGTTAATTCCCTCTCAACCATAAGGCATCCGGTTTCGCGTGACGAGCGTCAGTGTCATCATCAAGGCGCTCAACGAAGAGCTCCATATCGCCGGCGCGATCGAGTCGACGCTGGCGGCACTCGCGCGTATCGGAGGTGGTGAGGTCGTGGTCGCCGATGGTGGATCGACGGACGCCACCGTGGCCATCGCCAGCCGCTACCCTGTCAAGCTGGTACAACTCGAGCGACGCCAGGACGCCCGTTGCGGCGCGGGCCCGCAACTCGGCTTCCAGCATGCCAGAGGGCGGTATATCTGCCTGATCGACGGCGACATGGAACTCGCCCCCGGCTTCCTGCCGGCGGCTCTCGACGCCCTTGCGACCAACGCTGCCCTGGCGGGCGTGTCGGGGCAGGTCGAGGAGCGCAATCTCGAAAGCCTGGAATATGTTCGCCGGACCCGCCGCCAGCCCGCCGACATGCGCGCGGGGGAGGTCGACAGGCTCAATGGCGGCGGGCTCTATCGGCGGCAAGCGATCGAGGCCGCTGGCTACCTCTCCGACCGCAACCTGCATGGGCACGAGGAATTCGACCTCGCCGTGCGATTGCGGGCGATGGGATGGCGCCTGCAAAGGCTCCCGGTGCCGTTCGTCGGACATCACGGGCATACCACCGGCGCCTACAAGCTCCTGCTGAGGCGGTGGCGATCGCGGTATCTGGCCGGCAGCGGCGAGGTGCTGCGCGCCAGCCTCGGGCGGCCGCATTTCGCCGCCACGCTGCGCGGCCTTCCCGAGATCCGGTTGTGGGTCGCGGTGATCGGCTCTTGGCTCGTCGCGGCGGGTTGGCTCACCGCGGCACCTGGTATCGGGTCGGCTGCTGTGGGCCTTGCCGCCGTCATGCTGGGGCCCGTGGCACTGATGAGCTGGCGCACCGGCTCTGTCGGAATTGGGACGTATTCCGTGGTGGCCTGGCACTTGCATTCATTGGGTTTCCTCTTCGGCCTGCTGAGGCCACGGATCGCGCCTGCGGAACCGCTGGCCAGCCGTGTCCTGCAGAGCGAAGGCGGGGAGCGGATGGAACGGAGATCGGCACACGTCACGAGGTAAGTCTGGAAAGTGTCGCGATGGGCCTTCCGGATGTCCCAACAACCTGGAAACGACGATCATCGATGCCCAAAGCCGGCGACAGATGATGGCGGTTCCCGGTCCGTGTGCATATCGACGATCCGCCGGTCGAGTGGTTCACCCGTGGGAAACGGGTGGTGCGTGCCGGGACATCGCCCCGGCTGGGCGACAGCGTTGGGCTCAGACGATGTATCATTCGAGGACGGTGCGTATAGAAGGGGAGGACCTGCCGATCTCCGCGGGAATGACACCACTGTTCCAGTTCGATCTCCGGGCGATCCCGCAGAAGCTGTGGGCCGGACGCTTCTGGATCGCGGCTGTCGCGATGTGCTCGATCGTGCCGGGCATCGTCATCGGGCAGTCGATCCCGCTGCGCTTCGGCGCGACCACGCAGGTTCTGATCGATCCGGTCGACCTGCAGGTGATCGAGAAGGGCATCAAGGCGGCCAATCCCTTCGGCGACATCCAGATCGCCCAGGTCGAAACCCAGGGCCGCGTCCTCACCTCGCAGAACGTGCTGAAGCCGGTCGTCGACCGGATGGGGCTGGCGACCGACCCCGAGTTTGTCCGGCCGCTGCCCGATGAGGACGGGTTGATCGCCAACCTTAAAGCGTTGTTGCCCAGCCGCCGCGGTGTCGAGAGCCAACCGCAGCCCGGGGCCGACGCCTTGCGCAGTCTGCAGAAGAGGATCGCGGTGCGTCGCGCCGAGCGGACCTTCGTGCTCGACGTCACCGTCACCAGCGAGGATCCCGACAAGGCCGTACGCCTCGCCAACGCGGTGGTCGAGTCGTTCCTCGACGAGCGCACGCAAGCCCTGACCGAGGCCGCGCGCCGCGTCTCGAGTTCGCTGACTGCCCGCCTCGGCGACATGAAGGAGCGGGTCGAGATCGCCGAGCGGACCATTCAGGAGTTCAAGCGCGAGAACAACATTCTCGCCTCGGGCGGCCTGCTGGTCAGCGAGCAGCAGCTGACCGCCCTCAATCGCGAGTTGATGATCTTCCGCGTGTCGGCGGCCGAGGCCAAGGCGCGCTACGACGAGATGCGGCGGCTGCTGAGCACCGGCGGTGATCCCAGTGCCACGCCCGAGGCGATGAAGTCGCAGGCGCTGGCGTCGCTGCGCGCCCAATACAGCGAAGCCCGCGGCAAGGAGGGCCTGTTGTCGGGCTCGTTGCTGCCGGGACATCCCTCGCTGATCGCCGCGCGTAGCCAGGTCGGCAATATCCGCTCCGCCATCCGCGACGAGGTCGCCCGACTTGCCGGCTCGGCTCGCGCCGACTTCGAGCGGGCCAAGGCGCAGGAGCGAGCCCTCGAAGGCGAGGTGGCGCGTCTGCGCCGCGACCTGACCGACACCAACGACAAGATGCTGCGGTTGCGCGAACTCGAGCGTGACGCCCAGGCCCAGCGCTCTGTCTACGAGAGCTTCATGCTGCGGACCCGCGAGGTCGGCGCCCAGGAAAAGCTCGACGTTGTCAACGCCCGCATCATCTCGCGTGCCGAGCAGGCCGATCGTGCCAGCTGGCCGCCGCGGCTGTGGCAGGTTGTGCTGCTGGCGATGCTGCTCGGTGCCATGCTCGCCTCCGCGGTCGTGGCGCTGCGCCGCAGTTGATCCGGTGCCGGCGGTGAAGCGGTGAGTGGAGAAGGCCTGCGTGGCAGACGTAAAGGCGACGGACCAGTTGCAGGGCGAGACGGGTTTTCGCCCTGACGGCCTCGGCCTTCACGCCAAAGTGGTCGGCCGAGCCATCATGTTCTTCGCCGTCTTCGCGTTCTTTTGGCTCACGACCGATCCCTTCGTGGACCTGGCGGTGGAAGACACGCTCGATCCGATCATCGGCGCAAATCTGGTGAGCCAGATCCTGATCGTGCTGCTCTGCGCATTGACGCTCGTCGCGGTACGGCGGACGCCGCTCGCGGTGATCAGGGTGCTCCCCTCGGCGGCGCTGATCATGCTGATCGGCTGGATCGGACTATCGGTGATCACGGCCGTCTACCCCGATCTCGCACTCCGCCGCTTCGTGCAGGCGATGATCATCCTCGTGCTGGCGGCCTCGCTGCTGCTGCTGCCGCAGTCGGGTCGGCAGTTCAACCTCTGGCTCGCTGGAGCGACCGTCGCGATTCTGGTGATCTCCTATCTCGGCGTGATCGTGGTTCCGCATCGGGCCATCCATCAGATCACCGAGATTTCCGAGCCGCAGCACGCCGGCAGTTGGCGCGGCCCCTACATGCACAAGAACGTCACCGGCGGTGCGATGGGCCTGATCGTGGTGGTCGGGATCCATGTCGCACGTGCGGTGCATCGCGGGCTGGGGGTAGCCATCGTGGTGGCGGCCGGCTTATTCCTGGCGATGTCGCAGGCCAAGACGTCGATCGGGCTGATGCCGGTGGCGCTGGCGATGACGGCGCTGTTGCTGTGGTTGCGCAGCACCCCGTGGCGACTGCTGGTGATCGGCGGCGTGCTCGGTGGCTTCAATGTGCTCGCGGTCGGCTCGGCTGTGGTGCCGGGATTGTTCCAGATCGTGTCGATGGTCACCTCGGACCCGACCTTCACCAACCGCGCCGACGTATGGCGCTTGGTGATCACGGAGACGCTGCGACGCCCCCTGACGGGTTTCGGCTTCCAGGCGTTCTGGGGAACGGACTCCGTGCACTATCGCAATTCATTGGAAACTTGGGCCAACAAAGCCTCGCATGCGCACAATGCCTTCCTCGACATTGCGGTGACCATCGGCATCCCCGGTGCGATCCTGGCGATCGTCTGGCTCGTTCTGCTGCCGATCCTCGATCTGAGGCGCAGTGAATTGCGGGGGGGTAGCCGCACCCTCGACGGTCTGTACATGGGCATCTGGACGTTCACGCTACTGTGCGCGACGTTGGAAGCGACGCTATTCATGACGGCAGGCGTCGGACCAATGTGGTTCATGATGGCACTCGCCGTCTTCGGGTTGCGGTTGCAGGCGCGAGCTCATCTCGTCTCAGAGCCGGACGAGGAACCCGTGCCGCGCGTCCGCGATCTCGTCGCCAGTTCGGAACCGGGTATCGAAGGCCCGCAGTCCACGTCCCATCGTTGAAAAGGCCAGTTCGGCAAAGCCTCATGACCCAGACCCTGCTCGCCATCAACAACTACTATTACCTGCGCGGTGGCGCGGAGTATCTCGCGCTCGCGGAGAACCGCATGTTGGAGGCGGAGGGTTGGACCATCGTCCCCTTCGCCATGCGCCATCCCCAGAACATGCCGACGCCGTGGGAGCGTTTTTTCGTCGACGAGATCGAGTTCGGGCACGACTATGGGCTCGCCGCCAAGATGGCGATGGCGGGCAAGGTGATCTACTCGCGCGAGGCGCAGGCCAAGCTCAGGGCGCTGCTGGCTGAGGTGAAGCCGACCGTCGCGCACGCGCACAACGTCTACCATCACATCTCACCCTCGATTTTCCCGGTGCTGAAGGAAGCGGGGGTGCCGAGTGTGCTGACGCTTCACGACCTCAAGCTCGCCTGCCCCGCCTACACCATGCGCACCAATGGTGCGATATGCGAGCGCTGCCGAGGCGGACGCATTCACAACGTCCTGCTCAACCGCTGCATCAAGGGCTCGTTGCCGCTGTCGGCCGTCGTGTTCGCCGAGACTGCCGTCAACCGCATGCTGAAGTCCTACACCGGCAACGTCGACCGCTTCGTCGTGCCGAGCCGGTTCTTCATCGACAAGTTCGCGGAGTGGGGCCTGCCGACCGAGCGGTTCGTGCATGTGCCCAACTTCGTCGATGCGGCGAGCTTCGCGCCGGCCGCCGAGGCGGGCCGAGGCTTCGTCTATTTCGGGCGCCTCGCACCCGAGAAGGGGCTCGACGTCGCAATCCGGGCGGCCAAGCTCGCCGGCGAGCCGCTGACCATCGTCGGTACGGGCCACGAGGAGCCGCGCCTGCGCCAACTCGCCGAGGCGATCGGCGCCGACGTGCGTTTTGCCGGTTACCAGAAGGGCGAGGCGCTGTACGACATCGTGCGCGGCGCGCGAGCCACCGTGCTGGCCTCCACCTGGTATGAGAACGCGCCGCTGAGCGTGCTGGAATCCTACGCGCTGGCCAAGCCCGTGATCGGCTCTGACATCGGCGGCATTCCCGAGTTGGTGCGCGAGGGCGAGACCGGAACGCTGGCCCCGCCCGACCACGTCGGCAAGCTCGCCGATCGCATGCGCTGGATGGCGAACCTGCCGGATGCCCGCGTGCGCGACATGGGACGGAGCGCCCGGGAATGGGTCGAGCGAGACTTCTCGCAAGGGCTCTATCGCGATCGCATGCTGCAGATCTACGGCGAGTTGACGGGGGCCCGCTCGGCAGTGCCTGGTTCAGCTTCGGCGGTGTCGATGCCGGCCGTGCGCACCAGCGTGCAGCGGGCGACACCGGCCGACAAGGGGCGTCTCTCCGTGATGATGCTCGGCCTGCGCGGGTGTCCCGACGTCCAGCGTGGTGTCGAGCGTCACGTCGAGCAGTTGGCGCCACGCCTCGCGGCACTCGGCTGCGATGTCGAGGTGGTCGGACGCCAACCCTACATCGAGGGGCATGCGGCGCGCGAATGGCGCGGCATCCACATCACGCCGCTGTGGAGCCCGGGCGGCAAGAGCAGCGAGGCGCTGGTGCATACGCTCGTCGGCGTGCTCTACGCCGCCATGCGCCGGCCGGACGTTCTACACATCCACGCCATCGGTCCGTCGCTGATGGTGCCGCTCGCCCGCTTGTTCGGATTGAAGGTGGTGGTCACCCATCACGGCTACGACTACGAGCGGCAGAAGTGGGGCCGGTTCGCCAAGGCCGCGCTCAAAGCCGGCGAATGGCTCGGCATGCGGCTCGCGCACGGCCGTATCACCGTCTCCAACGGCATCGCCTCGGACATGCGGGCGCGACACGGCGTCGAGGCGGCGGCGATCCCCAATGGCGTCGATTTCGCAGGGATGGCCGAGCGCGAGGAGACGGCGAGAACCCTCACCGCATTTGGGCTGGTGCCGGGCCGCTACATCCTCACCGTCGGCCGGCTGGTGCGCGAGAAGCGCCACCTCGATCTGATCGAGGCCTTCAAGCGGGCGGGCCTCGAGGGGTGGAAGCTCGTCATCGTCGGCGCCGCGGATCATCCCGATGCCTATTCGCGCCTCGTCGAGCAGGTCGCCCGCAAGCATTCGAACGTGGTGATGACCGGCTTCCAGAGTGGCGCGGCCCTGGCCGAGATCTATGCCAATGCCGGCATGTTCGTGCTGCCGTCGAGCCACGAGGGTCTGCCGATCGCGCTGCTCGAGGCCGCCTCCGTCGGGTTGCCATGCCTGGCCAGCGCCATTCCGGCCAATCGCGAGGTCGATCTGGCCGCCGATCGTTACTTTCCGGTCGGGGATCTCGCGGCCCTGGCCCGCCTCATGAAGGGGCTCGCGGCGTCGCCCCAGAGCACCAGTGAGAGCGAACGTCTCAGGGCCTATGTACGCGAAACCTACGACTGGCAGCGCAACGCCGAGAGGACCCTGTCGGTTTATCGGCGTGCGGTGGAGCCCGGCAAGGACACCGGCGGGCGCAGTGTCGTGCAGGCGAGCCCGACACGCGCGTGACGTCCTGTCGGCGGCGATCGTTCGCGGTGCGTCACAAAGCCCATCGCTCGATTGAGATCGTAGGCTGACAATATAACGTGAAGTTAGTTATCGGTATTGAGCCGTTGTCTGGCACCGGTGCAGGGTGTACGTAGTGTGCGGTGCACAATGCGGACACGGCGTCGGATGACGGCGGCTTTTGACATCGGCCGAGACCGGCAACGGGAATGGATGATCGGCACGCGGGATGCCGGCGGGATCGCGGTGCGGCCGCTGCGCGGAATGCCGGGTGGCGACTTCGAGAGGGCGTAGGAATGAAAGTCGTCACGGCCTGGGAGGATGGCAGCTCACTGCTTCCCCGCGTCGTCATCGGAACGGCGGGCCTTGCGCTCGTGCTGTTCAGCATCGACGTCCTGGCTATCGCTGCGAGCGGGGTGCTCAGCGGCGGACTTTACCACGTCTGGGGCTACGGTTCGCTCGGTCCCCTGTCGCGCTATGCCGGTCTCGGCGTGCTCGCGGGCCTGCTCTACGCCCTGCCGACGCTCTACAGGGGCGAGTACCACTTGCAGCGGATGCTCGAGGAGGCCGATCAGATCCGGCGCTTCGTCGGGCACTGGCTGCACGCGTTCGTCTTCCTGGTGTTGATCGGCTTCCTCACCAAGACCTCGGCCGAGTACTCGCGCGGCGCGCTGGCGGTTTATCTCGTCGGTGGGCTGGGGTGCGCGGTGGTGATGCGCAAACTGTCGACCTACGCGGTTCAGGTGGCGCGGCGCGGGGGCTTCATCGCGGGACGCCGGGTGATGCTGATCGGCGCCGAGAGCGACATCGATCGCGCCATCACCCGCATCTGCGACCCGATGAGCGCGATGCGCGTCTGCGGCTGCCTGACGGTCGAACTCGACCAAGCCGCCCTGCGCGGCGTCGACTGGGGGGCGCGGTGGACCGTGCCCGTGCCATTCGCGCCGACGACATCGTCATCCTGTCCGACCGCGTCGACCGCGTCGAGGTGGAGCAGATCGCGCGGGAGTTTTTGGCACTGCCGGCTGCCGTCCACGTCAGCGTCGGCGACACGTTTGGCCGCTTCCGCAATGCCCGGCTGTCGCGGCTCGGGACGGCGCCGACCATCTGCCTGACGGATACGCCGCTCCGCCCCATGCAATCGCTGGCCAAGCGCGCGTTCGACGTGGCCGTCGCCAGCGTGGCGCTGGTGCTGCTGTCGCCGTTGCTCGCCGCGATCGCCGCCGCGATCCACTACGACAGCCCCGGCAAGGTGCTGTTCCGCCAGCGCCGGCGCGGCTTCAACCAGGAGGAGTTCCGGATCTGGAAGTTCCGGACGATGACCACGACCGAGGATGGCGACGAGGTGCGCCAGGCGACCGCCAACGACGTGCGCATCACCCGCGTCGGCGCGTGGCTGCGCCGGCTCAATCTCGACGAGCTGCCGCAACTCGTCAACGTGCTGCGCGGCGAGATGTCGATCGTCGGCCCGCGCCCGCACGCCGTCTCCCACGACGAGCACTACGAGGCCCGCATCTCGGCCTATCCGCGCCGCCTCAACGTCAAGCCGGGCCTGACCGGCTGGGCGCAGATCCACGGCTTCCGCGGCCCGACCCAGACCGAGGCCGACATGGCGAGCCGCGTCGACCACGACCTCTACTACATCGACAACTGGTCGATGCTGCTCGACCTCTACATCATCGCCATGACCGTGCTGTCGCCGAAGGCATACCGGAACGCGATGTAGGGCCGGTGGAGCCTGCGCGCGGCACCGCGGCCGGGGATCAGCCGGCCGACTGCTTGAACTCGATCTCGTAGGCTTCTGCGTCCGTGGTGCCGACATTGGTGACGTTGTGCTCGGCGCCGGCCTTGATGAACCCCGAGATGCCGAGCTGGTCCTTGGTCTCGACGCGGCCGTCGGGCATCTCGTAGCGCAGCAGATTGCGGGTCGAGTGCAAGCCCATGTAGTCGAGCTCGTGATGGTGCCAGCCCGACATCTGGCCCGGCTTGAAAAGCCAGCGCGAGACACGCACGGTGGCGTTGTCGATGACGACCTCGTAGAGCGCCTTGTTGTCCTCGGCGACCGAGCTGGCGTTCCTGTCCTGCATCTGAAGGGCCATGTGTTCCTCCTCACCGCGCACCTTTCCGGCGTCTGGGCGAGAGAATGACACGATCCGCTCCCGTCGAGTAGTGCGCGCGTGCAGGCATGGCCGGGCGTGCAATTTGACGCTGGCGTCAAAACCACGGGCCGGTTCCCTTGCCAGCACCGCCGAGTGCGCATATAGACACCGCTTTAATGACCAACACATTCGCACCGGGCGAGGTTCCCATGCTCTCCCGCCGTCACCTCCTCACCTGCGAGGGTATGTCGGCCGAGGAGATCAATGCGCTGCTCGACCTCGCCGACAAGGCCGCCGACCTCAACCGGCAAGTCAACAAGAAGCGCGACGTCCTTCGCGGCCGCACGCTGATCAACCTGTTCTTCGAGGCCTCGACGCGCACGCAGGCCTCGTTCGAGCTCGCCGGCAAGCGCCTCGGCGCCGACGTCATGAACATGAGCGTCGCCACCTCGTCGGTGCAGAAGGGCGAGACGCTGATCGACACCGCCGTCACGCTGAACGCGATGCACCCCGACATCATCGTCGTCAGGCATCACTCGGCCGGCGCCGTCGAGCTGCTGTCGCAGAAGGTCGACTGCTCCGTCATCAACGCCGGCGACGGCGCCCACCAGCATCCGACCCAGGCGCTGCTCGACGCGCTCACCATCCGCCGCGCCAAGGGCCGCGTCGCCGGCCTCACCGTCGCCATCTGCGGCGACATCCTGCACAGCCGCGTCGCGCGCTCCAACATCGACGTGCTCAACGCGATGGGCGCCAAGGTCCGCATCATCGCCCCCTCGACGCTGCTGCCGGCCGGTGCCGACAAGCTCGGCGCGGAGGTCTACACGGACATGTGGAAGGGCATCGAGGACGTCGACATCATCATGATGCTCAGGCTCCAGCGCGAGCGCATGCAAGGCAACTATGTCCCCTCGACGCGGGAGTACTATCATTTCTTCGGCCTCGACCACGAGAAGCTCGCGCGCGCCAAGCCGGATGCGCTGATCATGCATCCCGGCCCCATGAACCGCGGCGTCGAGATCGCCTCCACCGTCGCCGACGACAGCCGCAGCGTGATCCGCGAGCAGGTCGAGATGGGCGTCGCCGTGCGCATGGCCGTGCTCGAGGCGCTGGGCCGGCAACTGCCGAACGATCGATGAGGACCGCCATGAGCCTCCCTGCCGGCGCTCCTGCCGCGACCGCCTTCATCAACGCCCGCCTGATCGACCCGGAGACCAACCGCGACGAGCCCGGCGGCCTGGTCGTCAAGGGCGGCGAGATCGCCGATCTCGGCGCTCACCTTCGCCGCAACGCCCCGGGCGGCGCGGAGGTGGTCGACTGCCGCGGCACGATCCTCGCGCCCGGCCTGATCGACTGCCAGGTGTTCACCGGCGAGCCCGGCTACGAGCACCGCGAGACGCTGAAGACGGCCAGTCATGCCGCCGCCGCCGGTGGCGTCACCACGATGGTGGTGATGCCCGACACCATGCCGGTGATCGACCAAGTGGCGCTGGTCGATTTCATCCAGCGTCGCGCCCGCGACAACGCCATCGTCCACGTCCACACGATGGCGGCGATGACCAAGGGCCTCGCCGGTGAGGAGATGACCGAGATCGGCCTGCTGAAGCGGGCCGGCGCCATCGCCTTCTCCAACGGCAAAACGAGCGTCGCCAACACACGCGTGATGCGCAACGTGCTGAACTATTCCAAGGATTTCGGCGCGCTGATCGTCCACCACACCGAGGACCCCTACCTGTCCGACGGCACGGCGATGAACTCGGGCGAGATCGCCACCCGGCTCGGGTTGACGGGCGTCGTCAAGGCCGCCGAGACCATCGTGCTCGAGCGCGACGTGCGCTTGGTGGAGATCACCGGCGGGCGCTACCACGCGGCCACCGTGTCGTGCGCCGAAAGCCTCGAGGTGATCCGCAAGGCCAAATCGCGCAAGCTGCCGGTGACCTGCGGCGTCTCGATCAACCACCTGGTGTTGAACGAGAGCGACATCGGCTCCTACCGCACCTTCTTCAAGGTCCGCCCGCCTTTGCGGCGCGAGGAGGACCGGGCCGCGATGGTCAAGGGCGTGGCATCCGGCGAGATCGACGTCATCGTGTCGAGCCACGACCCGCAGGACGCCGACGTCAAGCGCCGGCCGTTCGCGGAGGCGGCCGACGGCGCTGTCGGCATCGAGACGCTGCTGGCGGCGGGACTGAAGCTCGTTCACTCCGACCAGCTCTCGCTGATGGCGTTCCTGCGCGCGCTGACCATCAACCCCGCGAAGCTGTTGGGATTGCCGGCCGGACGCCTCGCCAAGGGCGCGCCTGCCGACATCGTTCAGTTCGATCCCAACGAGACGTGGTTCCTGGGCAAGGATTGCCTGCGCTCGCGGTCGAAGAACACGCCGTTCGACGAGACCACGTTGCAGGGGCGGGTGTTGCGGACGCTGGTCGCGGGGCAGACCGTGTATCAATCCCCAGGCACGCAGCGGACATGAGGGACGCAACCCGGCTCAGCAACCGGGGACGTTGACAGGGCTTGCGACAGCTGTTCCCGTGTCGGTAGATCATAAGACGTCCGAGGAGACCGCCATGGCCAAGCTGCGCCACATCGCGTTGTCGGTGAAGGACATCGAGCAAACCGCCCAGTTCTACGCCCGGGCCTTCGGCATGCAGCGCACCCCCGTCTCCGAGGGGCCGACCGCGTTCCGCTGCTATCTGAGCGACGGCGTCGTCAACCTCGCCTTGCTGCAATACAAGGGTAAGGAAGGCTCGGGGCTCGACGACGCCAAGGGCTTCGCCGGCCCGCATCACTTCGGCTTCGTGGTCGATGATCTGGGTGAGGCGCGCAAGGACATCGAGGCGGCGGGCGGAGAGTTCTTCTTCGATCTCGGGAAAGAGGGCGAGGAAGGCTTCGAGCGCAAGTTCAAGGATCCGAGCGGCATCATCTTCGACATCAATACCACGGGTTGGCCGTTGACGGAGGGTTACAAGGCGCCGAAGGCTGGAGCTAAGCCGTAAGCTCTCATATGTTCCGTTGGCGTGGAGCAGGACCGTGTCTACCTCCCCGTCCATGCGGAGCATGGCCAGGGCCATGACGCGCGGAGGGCCTAGGGTTGGGGGTAGCTATGGTATGCGATAGCATTTCCATCCGGGTGGAAAAGGTGCGGATCGGCAGAGCGGCCTGGGTTTGTGGTTACGCGCCCCACCCCCATCCCCTCACCGCTTGGGGGAGGGGGGACGCGCGGCTATGAACGGCTCGTTCTATTTGCCGGTGCTGCTTGCTTTCGGTCTCGGCTACCTGCTCGGCTCGATTCCGTTCGGGCTGCTGCTGACACGCGCGGCTGGCCTTGGCGATATCCGCAAGGTCGGTTCGGGGAACATCGGCGCCACCAACGTGCTGCGCACCGGCAACAAGGGGCTGGCCGCCGCGACGTTGCTGCTCGACGCCCTGAAAGGCACGGCGGCGGTGCTGCTGGCCGAGCGGGTGATCGGGATACCGGCAGGCCTTGCGATCGTTTGTAGCCTCGCCGCCGGTCTCGGGGCGTTTCTCGGCCACATCTTTCCGGTCTGGCTCGGCTTCAAGGGCGGCAAGGGTGTCGCCACCTACATCGGCGTGCTGATCGGGATCGCCTGGAAGCTGGCGCTGCTGTTCTGTGCCGTCTGGGTGTTGATCGCCGTAGTGACGCGCATCTCCTCGCTGTCCGCACTCGTCGCGAGCGTCGTCGTGCCGGTCGCCGCGTTCGCGCTGGGCGCGCCCGAGGTCGCGCTGCTCGGGGCGATCCTCTCCACGCTGCTAATCTGGAAACACCACGCCAACATCACCCGCCTGATGGCTGGAACGGAGCCAAAAATCGGTGCCAAGGACAAGGCCTGACGCGTCCGATCTGTTCGCCGCAGCGCCCCTTCCTGTGGCGCGGCTCGGCCCGGCGGAGCGTCTGGCTTGTCTCCGGCTGATCCGGTCCGAGAACGTCGGGCCGACCACCTTCCGCGAGCTCATCAACCACTACGGGGGTGCGCAGACCGCGCTGGAGGCCTTGCCCGAGCTGTCGAAGCGTGGCGGGCGCGGCCGCCCCATCCGCATCTGCAGCCGCGACCACGCCGAGGCGGAGCTGGAGGCGGCCGCAGCGACAGGTGCCGAGCCCATTTTCACTATCGAGCCGGGCTTTCCCCGCGCGCTCGCCAGCATCGAGGCACCACCGCCGCTGATCTACGTGAAGGGCCGGCGGGAACTGCTCTCGCGAAGCAGCCTCGGCATTGTCGGCTCACGGCAGAGCTCGGCGGCGGGTCAGAAGCTCGCCCGGCAGTTCGCGCGCGAGCTCGGCGAAGCGGGCTACGCCATCGTCTCGGGGCTGGCGCGCGGCATCGACGGCGCTGCGCATGAGGCGTCGATAGCGACGGGGACGGTGGCCGTGGTGGCGGGCGGTGTCGACATCATCTATCCCCCGGAGCATGCGGAGCTGCAGGCGACCATCGGCGAGCGTGGATGTCTCGTCTCGGATCAGCCGCCGGGGTTCCGCCCCCGCGGCCAGGACTTTCCCCGCCGCAATCGTCTCATCGCCGGCATCTCGCTGGGCGTGCTGGTGGTCGAGGCGGCGCGGCGCTCGGGAACGCTGATCACGGCGCGCTTCGCCCGCGACGATAACCGCGAAGTGTTCGCCATCCCCGGACACCCGCTCGATCCGCGCGCGGCCGGCACCAACGATCTGCTCAAGCAGGGCGCGACGCTCGTGACCGAGCCGGGCGACATCATTGCCGCGTTGCGTCCAATGTCGGGGATCGCCATGGCGCGAGAGGGGGTGCATAGAGATTCCGCGGCACTGGAGCTCAAGCCGCAGCCGCCGCCACTGCTCGGCCAGCAGGATCGCGTCGCGGTGCTGGAAGCGCTTGGCCCAGCGCCGGTGGACGTCGACGAGATTGCCCGGGCGGCCGGCCTCCCGATCAGGGCGGCGCGCCTCGTGCTGATGGAGCTCGATCTCGCTGGCCGCATCGAGCATCACGGCCATCAGCTGGTGTCGCTGCGGGTGGATCGGCCGGAGCCATGACGCTGGTCGTGACGTGGGCCGAATCAGCCCGTCGCGGCCAGTTGAAGCCGGGCCTCGGCGCCTGCCTGCGCCAGCAGGGCTGCCAGCCGCTGGTGGCCAGCCTTGCCGGCCATGTCCTCCAACTCCGCGATGAGATCGGCCACATAAGCGAGGCGATCCGCGCTCAGAGACGCCATGGCAGCTGCGCGTGGCGCCACGGGCAAGCGGATTTCAGCCCCCGTTTGGACGAGACATCTTGAGAGGGAGGTGGCGCGCTTCGACATGGCCTCAAACCTGTTCAATCCAGAGCTGACGGCACACCTATCATCGCAATCAGCATATCGCAACTACCGATATGCATAATACAACCATTAATCGGTGGAGTCTGCTGATCGCGCGTGCGGTTTGACAGGACGAGAGCCATCACCCATGTTCTCGCCGCCTTCGAGGCCGTGCCCGCTTTCCGTGCTGCCGGCGCCGCTCGCCGCCACGAATGACCGCCCGGCGCGCCTTTTCTGAGCTTTTGAAAGTGAACGAATGAACGTCGTCATCGTCGAATCGCCCGCCAAAGCGAAGACCATCAACAAGTACCTGGGTTCCGAGTTCAAGGTTCTGGCCTCCTACGGCCATGTGCGGGATCTGCCAGCCAAGGACGGCTCGGTGGAGCCCGACAACGACTTCACCATGCACTGGGAGGTCGACGACGACCGCTCCAAGAAGGTGATGCGTGAGATCACCGAGGCCGTGAAGGGCGCCGACAAGCTGATACTGGCGACCGACCCCGATCGCGAGGGGGAGGCCATCTCTTGGCATCTCCTGCAGATCCTGACCGACAAGAAGGCGATCAAGAAGGGCATGATCGTCGAGCGGGTGGCGTTCAACGCCATCACCAAGCAGGCGATCCTCGCCGCGATGGCGGCGCCCCGCCAGATCGATGAGCCGTTGGTCTCGGCCTATCTCGCCCGCCGGGCGCTGGACTATCTCGTCGGCTTCACGCTGTCGCCGGTGCTCTGGCGCAAGCTGCCCGGTTCGCGCTCGGCCGGCCGGGTGCAATCGGTGGCGTTGCGCCTCGTGTGCGACCGGGAGGAGGAGATCGAGGCGTTCAAGAGCGAGGAATTCTGGACCATCGAGGCGGCGCTCGCCACCGCCAAGGGCGAGGACGTCCGCGCCCGCCTGACGGCGATCGACGGCACGCTGCTGAAGAAGTTCGATATCAAGGACGGCGCCTCGGCCAACGCCATCAAGGCGGCGATCGAGAAGGGCGAGTTCCGCGTCGCGAGCGTCGACAAGAAGGCCGTGCGCCGCAACCCGGCCGCACCCTTCAACACTTCGACGCTGCAGCAGGAAGCCTCGCGCAAGCTCGGCTTCTCCGCCAAGAACACCATGCAGCTGGCCCAGCGCTTGTACGAAGGTGTCGATCTCGACGGCGAGACCGTCGGCCTCATCACCTACATGCGAACCGACGGCATCGACATCGTGCCCGAGGCGATCGAGGCGATCCGCAAGGAGGTCGCGGAGGACTTCGGCCCGCGTTATGTGCCGGCGGCCGTGCGCGAGTACAAGACCAAGGCCAAGAACGCGCAGGAAGCGCACGAGGCCGTGCGGCCGACCGACGTGCGGCGCAAGCCCGAGGAGGTCGCACGCTACGTCGACCGCGAGCAGGCCCGCCTCTACGAGCTGATCTGGAAGCGCGCCGTCGCGAGCCAGATGGCGTCGGCCGAACTCGAGCAGACCACCGCCGAGATCGCGGTCAAGGGGCGTGACGGCAAGAGCTACGGCTTGCGTGCCACCGGCTCGGTTGTCGTCTTCGACGGCTTCCTCAAGCTCTATGAGGAAGGCAAGGACGACGAGGACGAGGAGAGCCGCCGGCTGCCGCCGCTCGCCCAGAATGATCACCTCAGCGACAAGGGCATCGACGCCAGCCAGCACTTCACCGAGCCGCCGCCACGCTACTCGGAGTCCTCGCTCGTCAAGCGCATGGAGGAACTCGGCATCGGCCGGCCGTCCACCTACGCCTCGACCCTCGCCACGCTCGAGGACCGCGACTATGTCAAAGTCGACAAGAAGCGGCTCATTCCCCAAGATAAGGGGCGGCTCGTCACAGGCTTCCTCAAGGGATTCTTCAAGCGCTATGTCGAGTACGACTTCACCGCCGACCTCGAGGAGAAGCTCGACCTCATCTCCGACGACAAGCTGCAGTACAAGATCGTGCTGCGCGATTTCTGGACCGACTTCATCAAGGCCGTCGACGACATCAAGGAGTTGCGCGTCGGCGAGGTGATGGAAGCGCTGAACGAGATGCTCGGGCCGCACATCTTTCCCGCCAAGGCGGACGGTGGCGATCCCCGCACCTGCCCGGTATGCGGCAACGGGCGTCTGAGCCTCAAGCCCAGCAAGTTCGGCCCATTCGTCGGCTGCGGCAACTATCCGGAGTGCCGCTATACCCGCCAGCTCACGATCACGCCCGGCGAGGAGGGCGCGGAGGCGATCGGCGCCGACGGCAAGCTGCTCGGCATCGATCCCGACACCGGCTTCAACGTCACGCTGCGCAAGGGCCGGTTCGGGACTTACGTACAACTCGGCGAGGCCAAGGACTACGACGACGAGAAGCCGAAGCGCTCCTCGCTGCCGAAGGGCTGGGACGCCAATACGATCGACCTGGAGAAGGCGCTGCTGCTGCTGAACCTGCCGCGCCTCGTCGGCGAGCATCCCGAGACAAAGACACCGATCACGGCGGGGCTCGGCCGCTATGGCCCGTTCATCCTTCATGACGGCACCTACGCCAACCTCGCCGGCATCGACGAGGTGTTCGAGGTCGGGCTGAACCGCGCGGTGACGCTGCTCGCGGAGAAGCGGGCGGGCGGCGGCAAGCGGTTCGGACAGGCGGCCCAGAAGCAGATCCTCAAGGATCTCGGCGAGCATCCTGCCGCCGGCGGCAAGATCGAGGTCTTGAACGGACGCTATGGACCCTACATCGCCCACAACAAGGTCTACGCCAACGTCCCCAAGGGCAAGGAGCCGACGGACGTGACGCTGGAGGAGGCCTTGGCGCTGCTCGAGGAGCGGATCGCCAAGGGCGGCGGCAAGAAGACCAAGGCCAAGACCAAGCCGGCGGCGAAGGCGCCCACCAAACCGAAGCCGGCAGCCAAGGCGAAGGCGAAGGCGGGTGGAGAAGGCGAGACGAAGCCGAAGAAAGCGAAGGCGACTGCGCCCGCCAAGGCGACCGTCGACAGCGACGCCGACTGACGGCGAGGCAGAGACGAGCGAGCGGCGAGGAGGCCGCCGGAATGACGAAACCGCCGAGACCGAAATCAGGATCGAAGGCGGGGCGCGGGTCCGGCCAGCCGGCGCACCGGGCCTCGCACGTCACACCGGGCGCGCTGCCGAGCCGCGAGCAGATCCTGGAGTTCGTGCGCGGCTCGAGCGAGAAGGTCGGCAAGCGGGAGATCGCGCGCGCTTTCGGCATCAAGGGCGGTGACCGCATCGCATTGAAGAAGCTCCTCGGTGACATGGTGGAGGACGGCTCCATCTCCGGCAACCGCAAGGAGTTGCGCGAGACCGGCGGACTGCCGCCGGTCGGCGTGCTGGAGATCGTCGGCCGCGACGACGACGGCGACCTGATCGCGGCGCCGATCACCTGGGACCACAAGGACGGCGAACGTCCGCGCATTCTGCTGTTGCCTTCCCACAAGGCCGACGACGACGCGGGCCGCCCGCCCGGAGTCGGTGATCGCGTGCTCGCCCGCGTCACCCGTCTGGACGGCGAGGATGTCGAGGGCTACCGCTTCGAGGCGCGCGCCATCAAGCGGCTGCCGCGCGAGCGCGGACGGCTGCTCGGCATCTTCCGCAAGGCGGCGCGCGGTGGTGGGACGATCGAGCCGATCGACCGCAAGGAGCTGCGCTCCTGGACGATCCAACCCGGCGACGAGGGCGGGGCCGGCAACGGCGATCTCGTCCGCTTCGATCTCGGCCGTTCCGGCAGATACGGGGTTCCGCAGGCGCGCGTCGTAGAAGCGCTCGGCAACCCCGACGACCAGCGCCAGATCAGCCTGATCGCCATCCACGCACATGGCCTGCGCAACGAGTTTCCTGACCGGGTGCTGGCCGAGGTGGAGGATCTCCCCGCGCTGACGGGCGAGGGCCGCGAGGATCTGACCGGCATACCGCTCATCACCATCGATCCCGTGGATGCCCGCGATCACGACGACGCCGTCTATGCCGAGCCCGACACCGCCGAGAATAATCCCGGCGGCTGGATCGTTATCGTCGCCATCGCCGACGTCGCGCACTACGTGCGGCCGGGCTCGCGGCTCGACCTGGAAGCGGGCATGCGCGGCAACTCCGTCTATTTCCCCGACCGCGTCGTGCCGATGCTGCCCGAGCGCATCTCCAATGATCTGTGCTCGTTGCGGGAGGGCGAACGGCGGCCGTGCCTCGCGGTGCGCATAGTGTTCGACCGCCACGGCGAGAAGCGCGGCCATCGTTTCATGCGTGGCATGATGCGCTCGATCGCCAAGCTGTCCTACCAGGAGGCGCAGGCGGCGATCGACGGCAGCCCGTCGGTCAAATGCGAGCACCTGATGGACACGGTGCTGAAGCCGCTGTGGGCTGCATACGCTGTGCTGGCTTCGGCGCGTGACAAGCGCGGCCCGCTCGATCTCGACCTGCCAGAGCGCAAGATCGTGCTCGACGGGCAAGGCCGCGTCGCCGACGTCGTCGTGCCCGAGCGGCTGACAGCGCATCGTCTCATCGAGGAGATGATGATCCAGGCCAACGTCGCGGCGGCGGAGGCGCTGGAGCAGAAGCGGCGTCCGGTCGTCTACCGCGTCCACGCGCAGCCTTCGAAGGAGAAGCTGACGGCGCTGGCGGAGTTCCTGGAGACGCTCGACCTGAAGCTGCCGGCACCCGGCTCTGGCGCGCTGAAGCCGGCGATGTTCAACCGGATCCTGGAGGCGGCCAAGGACCAGCCCGTGCCCCAGCTTGTCAACGAGGTGGTGCTGCGCGCGCAGTCCCAGGCCGAGTACGCCATCGAGAACTATGGCCATTTCGGCCTGAATCTCGCGCGGTACGCGCACTTCACCTCGCCGATCCGCAGGTATGCCGACCTCGTCGTCCACCGTTCGCTGATCGCGGCGATGGGTTTCGGCGCGGGCGGATTGCGCGACGAGGATGCGCCTCGTCTCGGCGAGATCTGCCAGCAGATCTCCGGCACCGAGCGCATCGCCATGGCGGCCGAGCGCGAGACCGTCGACCGCCTGATTGCCACGCATCTGGCCGATCGGGTCGGCGCCGAGTTCGACGGGCGGATCGCCGGTGTCACCCGCTCCGGGCTGTTCGTGCGCCTCGACGGCACGGGCGCCGACGGCTTCATTCCTGCCTCGACCATCGGCGAGGACTACTACCAGCACGTCGAGGCCGCCCGGGCACTCGTCAGCACTCGGTCGGGCGAGGGCTACCACCTCGGCGACAAGGTCAAGGTACGGCTCGTCGAGGCGATCCCGAGTGCGGGCGCGCTCAGGTTCGAGATGCTCTCGGATGGCCGCAAGGGCCATGCCTCCCTGGCGAAGGGCAACCGGATCGGACGGTCGACGCCGCTGCGCAACAAGCGTCAGCACCGCCCCCGGCGCTGACGACCGCACCGAGGTCTGAGCGTCTCCGCTCGATCAGGCGGCTTGCGCCGCCGCTGCCTTGCGGGTGGCGAGCTGCCAGAGCACCACCACGCCTGCGAGCCCGAGGCCGAGCACGTCTGCTCCCGCCGCGGCTAAGCCCGGCGGCAGGATGCCCGCCAGCAGGTTCGGATTGACGAGGCAGAAGCAGGACGCGATGAGCAGAGCTTTCTGGGTCGAGTTGGCCGGCCCGATCAGATATCCGTGCAGACCGGCCGCCAGGAACAGGATTCCGATCGACGCGGTGATCACCGCCTGGATCACCTGCGGCCACGTGCCGATCATCAGCAGCGCCGGCTCGTAGACGAACATGAACGGAACGATGAAGCCGGCGGCACCGATCTTCATCGCCGCCCAGCCGGTGGCCCAGACATCGGATTTGGCGAGCCCGGAGGCGGCGTAGACGGCGAGCGCCACCGGGGGCGTGATCGCGGAGAGGATGGCGAAATAGAACGCGAACATGTGAGCGGCGGGCTTCGGCACGCCGAGCTTGATGATCGCGGGCACCAGCAGCGATACCATGATGATGTACGCTGGCGTCGTCGGCATGCCCATGCCCAGCACGATCCCCGCCATCATCGTCAGCACCAGCGCCAGCAGCAGCGTGTTCTGCGACAAGCCGACCACCCACTGCGAGAACACGATGCCGAGACCGGTCAGCGTGACGGTGCCGATGATGACACCGGCGCAGGCGCACGCCAGCGCCACCGCGAGCGTATTGCGCGAGCCGTCGATCAGAGCCTCGATGAAATTCTTGAACGTGACGTTCGGCCGGGTCGAGGCGCGTAGGTAGGCGACAGGGAAGCACAGCAGCGTGCCGGCGAGCGCCGCCAGCGGCGAGGAGTAGCCCGCATACATGATCGTGAGCAGGATGATCACGGGCAGGAAAAGGTGGCCGCGCTCGGCCAGCACGCGGGTCAGCACCGGCAATTCCGATCGCGGCACGCCGACGATGCCCAGACGCTTGGCCTCGAAATGCACCGCGCCGAAGCAGGCGAGATAGTAGAGCACGGAGGGTATCAGCGCCCAGATCACCACCTGGCCGTAGCCGACACCCAGGAACTCGGCCATCACGAACGCCGCCGCGCCCATGATCGGCGGCATGATCTGGCCACCGGTGGAGGCCACGGCCTCGACGGCGGCGGCGAAGTGGGCGGGAAAGCCGGTCCGCTTCATCAACGGGATCGAGATCGGACCGTCCACCATGACGTTGGCGACGGCCGAGCCCGAGATGGTTCCAAACAGCGACGACGACACCACCGAGACCTTGCCGGGACCACCGGCCGTATGGCCGGTGAGGCTCATGGCGAAATCCATGAACAGCTGTCCGGTGCCGGTCTTCTCCATGAAGGCGCCGAACAGCACGAAGATCATCACATAGGCCGCCGAGACCGCCAGCGGCTGGCCGAAGATCCCCTCGGTCGACAGATACAGCTGGTCGACGAGGCCGGTGGGCGACACCTTGGCGAAGATGAAGGCGTAGGCCAGGAACCCGAGCGCGGTGATCGGGAGCGCCAGTCCCATGAGCCGACGCGTCGCCTCGAGCAGCAGGCACACGAGTACGACGCACAGCACCATGTCCATCCAATGGGGATCGTCGACATAGATGATGCGGTTGATGATGTAGTCGTAGTTCCAGAACACGTAGACGATGGTCAGGACCGACAATGCCACGAGGCACCAATCGACGATCGTGCCGTTGCGATTGGCGTCGAGCACCCGCTGGCGCTCGTCGGGAAGCATCGCCGCGAGATCTTCTTCGTTCGGCGAGGCGCGGCGGAACCACAGGAACGTGAGCACCAGCGCGAACAGCAGATGGCCGCCACGAAAGAAGAACTCGGTCGGCGGCCCGCGGAACACTTCGCGCAGCGACGGCGAGATGAAATCGAGCGGCGGCACGATGACGTAGAGATGGTAGAGGGCCATCACCACGGCGACTGCAGCCGCGATCGTGCGGGTGGGGCCGAGGCGGCCGGTGGTGCTGCTCATCGGGGGCGTCCTGGACGGAAATCAGGCATCAGAAACTGAAAAGGGCGGCTCACGAGCCGCCCTTGAAGCGCATGACCGCCGCTTACTTTACGGTGATGCCCTGCTCCTTGTACCACTTGGCAGCGCCGGGATGGAACGGCACGCCGATCTCCAACGCCATCACCTGCGGCGTCAGGTTGCCCATGTCCTTGTAGAGAGCGGCCATCGAGGGCTTCAGGGGCATGATCGCGGCCGTCATCTTGTAGACCGTTTCTGCCGGCAGTGCGCAGGAGGCGGCGACGTGCGTGTAGTAGCCGATCGTCTGGACGTCCTTGTCCTGCTTGGCGTAGGTGCCCTTGGGGACGGTCACGAGCTTGTAGGCCGGATTGATTTTCTGCATGTCCGGATAGATCGAAGCGAGGTCGAGCAGCTTGACCGCCCGTGCCGTCGACAGATCCATCACCGAGCTGGCCGGAATGCCCGTGCCCAGCGCGAACGCCTGCACGCGGTTGTCCTTCATCTGCTCGACGCTGTCGGTATAGCTGTTGGTGAAGCTCGCCTTCACGTCGGAGTAGGTCATCCCGCCGACGCGCAGGACATGACGAGCGATCAGCTCGCCGGTGTTGCCCTTCACCTGGGTGGCGTAACCCTTGCCCTTGACGTCCTTGATCGAGTTGATGCCGGAATCGGCGAGCACCACGACCTGGAAATACTGCGGGTAGAGGGTGGCGACGTTGCAGACCTTGTCGTGCTTCTTGTCGAGCGGTGCCTCGCCGGTGCCGTTGACCGCGTCCGCCGTCGAGATGGTGTTGCCGAAGCCGGCGTCGGCCTTGCCTTCCTGGATGGCGCGGATGTTGGCGATGCCGGCGCCGGGCACGGACGAGACGTTGGTGCCGGGAATGGCCTTCTCCCAGGCGTCCTTGAGCTGGCCGCCCAGCGGCACCCAGACGCCGCCCTGCGGTCCGGTCATCAGCTTCAGCTCGGCGGCACCAGCCGCTACCGAAAGCAGTGCGGTGGCAGCGACAGCCGTCGCGAGCCGGATCGACAACACCTTGGACATTTCAGACCTCCCTATGAACCGACGAATGCGCAGGCCGGGCACGGATATCCGGCTGCATCTTTTGACTGCCGAAGGGTTCCCAGATCGGACCACGGATGTCAATCGAGACCGACGTCTCAGGTGAACAGCCACGATGAGACGCCGCCGCGCCGCGCGAGATCCGACATGTCCGCATCGATCATGGCGAGGCTCGCCCCACTCAGGGCGTCCGGCAGCCAGGGCGCACCGCTCTTCTGGCGGCGGTAGTCCGCCATCATTTCCCGCCAGGCCTTGTGGTCGATCTGCCGCTCCGGCAGTGACAGCGTCGGGAGCCGCTTCAGGGCCGTCTGCTGGGCCATCCAGGCGTGCGCGGCCTGCCAGACGTCGAGCCCCGCCGGCATGTTGTGGCGTGACTTCAGCTGGTTGATGGAGAGCACGCCGGCCTCGCGCTGATGCGGCCCGATCTCCATCGTCGCGACCCGGCTCGCACCCTTCCGAATACCAAACAGCCGGCAGCGGTCCCGCACCAGCTTGTCGGCGTACTGGTCGGCGCAGTTCTGCATCGCGTGGGCCTCGTCGAGAATATCGCGGGCCTCGACCAGCGGCACGAATGTCAGACCATTGACCGTGGCCGGCGTCAGCCAGGTGTCCTCGATCACGCCGGGTGCCACCTGCAGCCGCAAGCGGACACGGTTGAACCAGCTTTTGGCCGCGCACAGCGCCGTGTCGAAGGCGATCTCGGGTCGCCATGGCACCACGATCAATCCCTGCCCACGAGTGACCGGATCGTTCGAGAACCAAGCGTACGCGGACAGCACGGCGAAGACGCGCTGGGCGTCGCCGGGCTCGCCGTAGAGCGGGTGCTCGGCGAGCCAGAGTGCGAAATCCTCGTGGCAGGCGCGGGTGGCGAACGAGATGGTCGACAGCCAGAAGGCGCTCTCCGCGGCCGAGTGCGGCAGCCGGGCAGCGATCCGGCGCGTGAACGCCTCGCTCGACGGCAGCGGGCCGAGCGGGCCGGTGAAGGCTTCTGGCGGGAGACGGCGTAGCCACAGCGGCAGGCCGAGCGTCCGCGCGACCGTTTTCAGCGGCGTCCCCGCGTCGATCTGCTCGAGCGCTTCACGGCGCATCTCGGCCGAGCCATGGCCCGTCGCCAGCGCGAACAACGCGCCGGGAAACACGGAGGCGAGATCGGCAATCCGATCGGAGCCGCGCATCAGCCGACGGATCTCGCGCCGGATCGGCACGGCAAAACGTCCGACCATGAGTTCCTGCGCCTCGCTCAGCGCGGGCACGTCGAAGACGCGCAGCGGATCGGCGCGGCGGAGCAGCGATTTCGTCGTGGCACGCATGACGGCCCCCGGGCAAGCTGGAGACGGACGCTGCAGATGAACCGGCGGCAATGGCTGCCGCAGGCTGCAACCTTACGACCTTCGCCGACGTTTGCGGCGTGCTTGCGACTTGGCGGCGACGTGGTCGCGACGATCCTGAGCCAGGATAGTGGCCAGGATGGATCATGGCCAGGACAGTTGTCAGGGAGGGTCAGGCCTGGCGAAAGTCGATCAAAGCTCCTGGGATCTACCGCGCGTCGTACTTCATGCGGTCGAGCGCGCCCTGCAGAATGATGCTCGCCGCCATTTTGTCGATCACCTCGGCGCGCCGCCGACGGCTCTGATCGGCCTCCAGCAGCGTGCGCTCGGCGGCCGCCGTCGACAACCGCTCATCCCAGAGCAGGATCGGCAGTGGGGTCAGGGCATTCAGGTTGCGGGCGAAAGCGCGGGTGCTCTGAGCTCGCGGTCCCTCGGTGCCGTCGAGGTTGGCGGGCAGGCCGAGCACGAGACCCGTCACCTTGTGCTCGCCAGTCAGTGCGAGAAGCTGCTCGACGTCCTTGGTGAATTTGGTCCGCGCGATCGTCAGCAGCGGCGAGGCGATGGTGCGGGTCACGTCCGACAGCGCGAGGCCGAGAGTCTTGGTGCCGGCGTCGATGCCGATCAACCGGGAGATCGGCGCCAACAGAGCCGCGAACGCGCCGATGTCGTCCAAGGTGACGCCGCGCGCAGGCTTCGGGGCCGGATCGACGGGCGGCTTGCCCGGGACGATATCACTCAAGCTGGTCGTCTCCTGAAACAGCACGCGCCGCGTGTCTGGAAGGGTATGGAGCCCGGCGTTCGGCCGACCTCGTATGCACCTTATACGCTTGCCGGCGACGGGCGTCCGGTCGATAGGTTGACGGCTTGAGCATCTCAGTGCGTTCAGGCATGACCGGCGCCGGGGCCCATCTCCAGTGGCCGCGCCTGCAGGGGCACGGGCGCTTGGGTCACCGTGCAGGGACAGCGTATATGCCGGAGCAGCGGAGCACCGCATGAGCCAGTCGATCGAGCCGTCGAGCAACGCGGCGGTGGGCGCCGGTGTGCAGCCGCCACAGCCCGTTCCGGCCGCTGCGTCCCCGCACGGCAGCAGCGCCGTCCTGTGGGGCTTCACCGCAACGACGTTCCTGTCGGCGCTGCTCTTGTTCTCTCTGCAACCCATGTTCGCAAAGATGGTGCTTCCCGTGCTCGGGGGAGCCCCGTCCGTGTGGGCAGTGGCGATGTGTTTTTTCCAAGGCGCACTGCTGGCCGGCTACTGCTATGCGCACGTGCTCATCCGCAAGCTTCCACCGGCCAGGACCGGGCTGATCCATCTCGCGCTGACCGTGCTGGCGGTGTTGTCGGCGATCCCGAGCTGGATGCCGCGTGGTTTCGTGGAACCGCCGGCGGGCGAGCCTTACCTGTGGCAGCTCGGCCTGTTCGCGGTCGGCATCGGCCTGCCGTTCGTGGCTGTCTCAGCCAATGCGCCGCTGCTGCAGGCCTGGTTCGCCGCGACCGGACATCCCCACGGCCGCGATCCCTATTTCCTCTATGCCGCCTCCAATCTCGGCAGTCTGCTGGCGCTGTTGAGCTATCCGCTGCTGCTCGAGCCGGCCTTCGGGGTGCGGGCGCTGTCGGAGATCTGGACCGCGGGTTTCGCGCTGCTCTGCCTGTGCCTCGCCGGCTGTTTCATGGCGGTGAGGCGGGCCGCGGTGGCGGCGGGGATCGGGACGACGGCGGCGCCCGGCACCGAGGAGGTCGACGACATCGCCTCGCCGACAGCAGCGCAGCGGCTCGGGTGGGTCGGGCTCGCGCTGGTGCCCTCCGCGCTGCTGACGGCCTTCACCACGCACGTCACCACCGACATCGCCTCCGCGCCGCTGCTTTGGGTGCTGCCGCTGGCGCTCTATCTGCTGACGTTCGTCCTGGTGTTTCGCGAGCACTCGCTGATCCCGCGTCCGATCCTGCTGGTCCTTCATCTGGCCGCCGTCGTCGTGGCGCTGCTGCAACTATCGCAAACGCGGCTCGACACCTGGTTCGTCTCCAGCGGCGCCGGCGTCGCGGTGTTCTTCACCTCGGCCATGGTCGCCCACCGCACGCTCTACGAGGCGCGGCCGGCGGCCCGCCACCTGACCGAATTCTACCTGTGGATGTCCCTCGGCGGCGTGCTCGGCGGCCTGTTCGCAGCACTGATTGCGCCCAAACTGTTCTCCGAGGTGTTCGAGTATCCCCTGCTGCTGGCCTTGAGCATGGCTTGCCGTCCAGGCGCAGCGCGGCTCTTCGTCCAGATGGGGGCCGCAGCCGTCGGTGGCTCGCGCGCGATCGGCCTGCCGGTGCCGGCCGGCTGGCCGGGCTTGGCCAAGGGCCAGGGTGAGGACCTGCTGCGGGCGTGGCTGCTGCTCGCGCTGGGCCTGCTCGCGATCTTCTGGGTCCCCATGCTCGCCTCGCACTTCGACTGGCATTTCGGCAATTGGGGGACGACGGCGGCGCTGAGCGTCGTGTTCGCCGCCGTACTGCTCGCCGCTTACCGGTCGCCGCCGCTGCAGTTGATCGCCGCGCTGCTGATGTTCCTCGCCGTGGTGATGCTGCCGTCGGCGGTGAAGAAGGGCGAGGCGAGCCGCAGCTACTTCGGCGTCTATCGCGTGCTGCTGTCGAACGACGGCGAGTTCAACATCCTGATGCACGGCACCACGCTGCACGGCGCCCAGCGCGTCCGCGACAGCGAGGGCAAGCCGGTCGCCGACGCGACGCCGGGCACCTACTACCATCCGGCGAGCCCGATGGCGAACTCGGTCACCGCCGTGCGCGAGGCGGTGAAGGGAGCGGGCAAGCGAGGCCGCTATGGCGTGATCGGTCTCGGCACCGGCTCGCTCGCCTGCCTCGCCGAGGAGGACGAGGACTGGCGGATCTTCGAGATCGACCCCATCATCATCGGCATCGCCCGGGATTCCAAGAGCTTCACATTCCTCGCCAACTGCCTGCCCGATCCCGATATCGTCATCGGCGACGCCCGTCTGACGATGGCCAAGGAGAAGGACGCCAGCTTCGACCTGATCATCGTCGATGCGTTCTCTTCCGATGCCGTGCCGGTGCATCTGATGACCCGGGAGGCGCTCGAGATCTACCGCGACAAGATCTCCGATATCGGCGTCGCCGTGCTGCACATCTCGAACCGCTACCTGGATCTCGAGCGGGTGCTGGCCGCGACCGTGAAGGAGGTTCCGGGCCTCAAGGGCGTGGTCGTCTCCGACGACGAGGCCGACGGCAGCTACGCCTCGACGACATCGACGGTCGTGGTGGTCGCGAAGTCGGACGCGGCCCTGCAGGCGTTCCGGCAGATGGACGGCTTCCGAGAATTCGGCGACTCCGGCAAGCAGCGCGCCTGGACGGACGACTATTCCGACG
>CAMDBL010000016.1 GCA_945889015.1 Devosia equisanguinis | reverse complement strand
TCGGGCGTCATGCCCCGGTTCTTCCAGCTGTCGATCAGCGAGGCGAGCTGACGCGCGGGCCAGCGGTCCTTGTCGAGACCGGCGGCCTCGATCACCTGCTTCACCAGGCGGAGCTGGTCGTCCATGTCGAGGATGGTGAAGCCGGACTTGAGGCCGACCAGCTCGGCATGACGACGCAGGATCTTGACGCCGATCGAATGGAACGTGCCGAGCCAGGCCATCCCCTCGACCGCGCCACCGATCAGATGGCCGATGCGCTCGCGCATCTCGCGCGCGGCCTTGTTGGTGAAGGTGACCGCCAGGATCTGGCTCGGGAACGCGCGCTGCGACGCCAGAATGTGCGCGATCCGCGTGGTCAGCACACGCGTCTTGCCGGTGCCGGCGCCGGCCAGCACGAGCACGGGGCCGTCCAGCGTCTCGACGGCGGCGCGCTGCTCGGGGTTCAAGCCCTCGAGGTAAGCCGCCTCGGGCCGTGACACCGCGAGCGCGCGGGCCGAGATCGAGCCGGCGCGCGCAGGCGCGGCGGGCGCTGGAACGGCGGCGGGACGCAACGGTGGCGAGCCCTCGTCGCCGAGGTCCGGATCGCCTGCCATGTTCACCGCCGTGTTCTCTGAATGTTTGCGTGATATCGGCATCATCTGCAACTAAAGCATCGGGGTCCGCACTTCAATGGAGCCAGACGCGATTCCCACACTCGTGTCGTGCGCCCACCGTCCCCCTCCGGCGCCCGTCCGGCGGCAAAGACACGGAGCCCTCGGCAAATGTGCGCAATTCGCCGTGTGGTGCGTCGTCGGCGCGTGCAACGCACCACGCTTTGTGGCAAGAAGGGCCGGGACAGAGGGTAGTCCCGGACACGGCACTTTGCGCCGTCGGCCGGGACGGGACGGGGCGAGCTCTAGGGACCGCCTCGCGGAACGGAAGCGGACATGGGCAAGGCGCTCACCTGGATCGGCGGGATCGTGCTCGCGGTGCTCAGCGCGTTGCTGATCATTCCACACCTCGTCGACTGGAACCGGTATCGCGGCACCTTCGAGGAGGAAGCCTCGCGAGCTCTCGGCCGTGAGGTGCGGGTCGGCGGCGGCGTCAATCTCAGGCTGCTGCCGAGCCCCTACGTGAGGTTCGAGCGAATCCGCATCTCCGACACCGCGGGCACTCTCGGCGAGCCGTTCTTTCGCGCCGAAGGGTTCACCATGGGTCTCGCGATCACGCCGCTGCTGCGCGGTGCGATCGAGGCGACCGAGATCGAGTTGCAGCAGCCCATCCTGACGCTGGCCATCGACTCCGAGGGGCGCGGCAACTGGCGCGACGTCGCGCTGGCGCCGGCGGCGACGTTCCTGCCGGCCGAGGTCAGGCTGAAGGCGGTGAAGATCATCGGCGGACAGATCGGCGTGAAGGGCAACGACGGCACGCTGTTGCAGCTCAACCAGATCGACGGCGAACTCTCAGCCGAGGCCCTCGCCGGGCCGTACAAATTCCGTGGCAGCGTCGCCAAGGACGGCGTCGCGCGCGACGTGCGGCTGGCGACCGCGGAGCCCGACCCCGACGGCGCCGTGCGCTTCAAGGCGACCGTGCATGCGCCGCTGAGCGAGGCGACCTACACGCTCGACGGCCGGCTGCTCGATCTCGGCGCCAAGCCCAGGATCGACGGCGAGTTGACCGCGCGCATCCCACTTCCCGCGACGGCGCCCACGACGGAGGCCCCCCGCAAACCCGCCGACCGCGACAATCTGGAGATTCGCTCCAAGCTCGAGGGCGACGCGTTCGGCGTCGTGCTGCCGGATATCGCCTTGGTCTTCGAGCAGGGCGCGCAGCCACAGCTCGTCAGCGGCGACGCCCGGATCGGCTGGCGAGACGGACTTCGCTTGAAGCTGTCGCTCGCCTCCAAGTGGCTCGACCTCGACCGGATCGCCGCGAGCCGCCCCGAGGCGGGCCCGGTCGAGGCCGGACGCACGCTGCTGCCCACCCTCGTCGGCCTGCTGCCCGAGAGCGGGCAGGTCGACGCACAGCTGACCGTCGACCAGATCACGCTTGGCGGCGAGGTCGCCAGCGCCGTGCGGTTGCATCTCGAGCGGTTTCGTGGACCGATGCTGGTGCGCGAGCTGCACGCCGGCCTTCCAGGCGGTGCCAAGCTCGACCTGACCGGCACGCTCACCTCCAAGGGCGGGGAGCACAGCTTCGACGGCGATCTGGCGTTGCGCGGCACCAGCCATGCCCGCTTTCTCGGTTGGGCCGCCAAGGGCCAGACCTTGATCGACAGCCGGTCGGACGGATCGTTCTCGATCGGTGGCCGCCTGTCGCTGACGCCGACGGGCTTCGAGCTGACGGGCCTGGCGGCCGAATGGAACGGCGCCCCACCACTGACCGGCGCCATCGGCTACTCGACCGGAGGCCGGCGTCGCCTCGATCTTCGTCTCGAGGGCCAGCAGATCGATCTCACTTCGCTGCTTCCCGGCGGGCTCGATCCCGAGCGGGCCAGGGCCCTGCTGTGGCCATCGCCGCCGGCCACGCCCGCCGCGGCTGCCAAACCAGCGCCGAAACCAGGCTTGCTCGGCGTGATCGCTCCCGGCACCACCGATTCGCACATTGTCGTTCGCGCCGCCGAGCTCGGCGACGGGGAGCGGGTCTATCGTGATGTCGATGCCACCTTCTCGATCGAAGGCGGCAGACTGCAGATCTCGCAGGCCCGGCTCACGACGGCGGACGGGCTGAAGCTCGATCTCGAAGGCTACATCACCGGCATCACCGATCCCGCGCCGAAGGGCGTCGTGCGCGCAACGCTCGTGGCCGACACGGCCGACGCCGCGGGCAGCCTGCTCGCCGCGCTCGACATGCCGGCGGGCGCCCCCGGCAAGACCCGCGACGCCCTGCTGGCACGCCTAGCGCCTGCGAGGCTCGCCGGCTCCCTGCGTCTCGGCGCGCGCCAGCCGACCTCCACCGACCTCGCCTTCGACGGTGTCGTGCGCGGCGCCCGCGCCGTCGCCCGGTTCGACCTCGATACCGGCCCGGCCCGCTGGCGCGACGGTCATGTCGAGGCCCGCGTTCGCATCGACAGCGCCGATGCCGCGCTGGCCCTGGCGGAGCTGATCACGGGCGATCCGGCCTCGGCATCAGGCACGGCCGCCGCTGGCGCAGGGGCGGGAACGGTCGCCTCCCGGGCACTGCGCGGCGGCAGCCTCTCGCTCGAACTCACCGGCCAGCCGCGCAACGGCATCCTGGGCCTCGCTTCACTGACTGCCGAAGGGCTGACCCTCGGCTTCGATGGACGGATAGCCGAGCCGGTCGGCGCCGCCCGCGAGCTCGACGGCATCGTCCGCGTCGACGCCGCTCGCTTCGAGCCGGTGCTGTCGCTGCTCGGGCTTTCCGGCATCGGCGGGCTCCGCGACGCCACACTCAAGGGTGCGGTCGAGGTCAGTTCCAAGGCGGACGCGCTGCGCATCAAGTCACGCGGGCTGGCGGTCGGCGGCAGCGAGGTCGCCGGCATCCTGACGCTGAGCCGGCCGGAGGGCGGCGCCGTGTCGGCCGACGCCTCCCTGTTCGTGGCCAAGGCGTCGCTGGCCGACCTTCTCGCACCCGTACTGGCGCAACGCGGCCCGGCCCCACTCGATGCTGCCTCGCCGATCTGGCCGGATCGGCCGTTCGACGCCGCGGCCTTCGACGCTCTGCAGGGGCGCATCAAGCTGGCCATGGGCACGCTCAGCCTCGCCCCCGGCCTCGATCTCGCCGATGCCTCGCTCGAGGCCGAACTCACGCCCGGTCAGATCAAGCTGACGAACCTCGACGGTCGCGCCCTCGGTGGCGAGCTGAAGGCACGTCTGGTGCTGGAGAAAGCGCCGATGGCCGGAGCCGCGCTCGCCGGTGCGCTGCGCATCGACGACGCCAGGCTCGAGAGCCTCGCTGGAAAATCCACCGCGACGGGAGCAGCGAGCCTGCTCGCCCAGTTCTCCGGCCGGGCACTGACTCCGCTGGCGCTCGTGCAGGCGCTGCAGGGCAAGGGCGAGCTGACGCTCGGCAGCACCCAGCTTCTTCGCCATTCGCCGTCCACCGTCCCACGGGCCATCGATGCCGTGCTCGACGGCAAAGCCGACGCGGGCGGAGAAGCGCTGCGCAAATTGTTGTCGGAGGGGCTGACGGCCGGCACGGTGAGGGTGCCCGCAACCAAGCTCGCGCTGCAGATCGCGGACGGTGCGGTCAAGGTGCAAAAGCTTGACTTCGCCACGGACGATGCACGCGGCAGCCTCGAGACGACGGTCGAGCTGACGAGCCTGAAGTTCGACGCGGAATGGCGCCTGCAGCCGAAGGGACCGCCCAAACGGGTGCTCGCCAGCCAGTCGGCAAACAAGGGTGCTCTTCCCGGCATTTCCCTGGTTTACGTCGGGCCGCTCGGGGGTCTGCCGACGATCGAGCCGCGCATGAACACGGAAGCTCTGGAGCGCGTGCTCGTGGTGCTTCGCATGGAGCGCGACGTCGAGGAGCTGGAAAGGCTGCGCCGCGAGGACGAGGAACGCGTGCGCCGCGAGATCGAGCGGCAGAAGGCGCTCGAGGAGGAACGCAAGAAGGCGTTGGAGGAAAGCCGCGCCTCCGAGTCGTCACCCGGGACGACTCCCGCCACGGCAGCTCCCGCATCCGCCCCTGTCACGATCGTTCCTGCTCCGCTTGGCGCCAAGGCGAGCGGCCCGCCGCCACGCTTCGAGGTGCGTCCGAATTTGCCCCCGCCGGGGACCGCCTCTCCAGCGGCCCCAGGAACGGCCGCCCCATCAACGTCCGCCCAGGCGACATTGCCGGGTCAGACCGCGACTGACGGCGCCCCGCTGCAGCCCTCACCAGCCGCCACCGAAAGCCCCAAGCGGCCGGCCCGTCTCGGCCCGCCGCGCCCCTACAATCCACAGCCGCCGAAGTTCAATCCCTTCGGCTCGCCGGGTATCGGCGCGAATTGACGGCAGGACCGCTAATGCTCCTCCCCAGCGGGGCAGGAAGGGCTAAGTCCGATAGCGTGCCAGCACCCAGACGCGCACCGCGCTCGACAAGTTGGTGTCGCCGCGCTCGGCATCGATCCGTTCGACAGCGCCCGCGAGCGACACGCCATCCCGCGCGGCGAGTTCACGCAGCGCCTCCCAGAACGCCGCCTCGAGGCTGATCGAGGTGCGGTGCCCACGGATGGTGAACGAGCGCTTTTGCGGGCGGGCGGAGGCGGTCATGGGTGTGGCGGTGGCAAGGTCGGCGATCTGGTCCCACTTCTGGTCCAGCTTCTGGCTACTGGCACGGCCTCACGTCTCACGCTTGAGCGCATCCAGCTTGCGCGCCGCGAGCACTTTCTCGACAGCACTCTTTTGCCGGTCGGCCTTGCTGCGCCCGAACTTGGCGCGGTTCTCGTCGGCCTCCCGCGAGCGGTCGGCGCGCGTCCTCGCCTTGCGAGCTTGCTTCAGATTGACGATGTCGGCGGTCATGGGAGCCTCGATGATCACGAAGTACGGGTATGGGCCTGCATAGCACTTTCGAGGTCGACATGGGCGACTACCCGTTCTCCGCCTCGTACCGCTCCCGGAAGCGCCGCGAGAACGGCTCCCCCCGCGGCTGGCAGGCAGGACAGCCGCAGGGCTCGCGCCCCTTGGCCTTGGGATAATAGCGCCAGCCCGTGATCGGCTTCATCGGCGTCGCCCGGATGATGGCGCCGGGAGCGATATCGCCACCGAGAATGCACTCGAAGCCGGGCGCGTGATCGGGGTCCGCCAGCAGCGCGGCCACGGCCATGTCGGCGGTTCCCAGTGCATGCGGACCGCCATAGTGACCGTAGAGCACCGGCGCTTTGCCGGGAATGCGCAAGTAGATCGCCACGGCAGGACCGGGGCACCAGCGCCGCAGCTCGCGCAGCCACTGGTGGCTGGCGTAGAAGTCCGGCGTCACCGGCATCGCATAGATGCCGTGGCGTCCTTTCTGGACCTTGAGCCCCGTGCGACGGATACGCTTGACGTCGGCCTCGGCGCAGATGTGGACGAAAACCGCCACGATGACCTCCTTCTCGATTCCGAGGAGGCGCACGAAATCGCGCCGGCGCAGCCCTGCCACCCGGTGTTGCAGCGCGGCCTAACGCTCTTCTGCACCCTGCCGGCCTACGCTAAGCTCGCCGCAAGCCCGTCCGGCAGTCGATGGTCCATCAGCGAGGTATTCGAGACATGACAAGCCCCGCCCGCCCCCGTCTCGCCGGCGTCGATGCCGAGACGTTCCAGACACTGAAGGGAACGGTCAAGCGCTACGTGCGCGAGCGTCTGGTCCCGCTCGAGACGGAGGTGGAGGCCAACGACGAGGTGCCCGCCGCCGTGGTGAAGGAACTCAAGGATCTCGGCCTGTTCGGCATCACGATCCCGGCGGAGTACGGCGGCATCGGATTGTCGGCCTCGCAGGAGGTCGATCTCGCGGTCGAGCTGGGGTGGACCTGCCCCGCGTTCCGCGGCGTCTTCGGCACCACCATCGGCATCGGCTCCATGGGCATCCTGATCGACGGTACCGAGGAGCAGAAGCAGGCGTTCCTGCCGAGACTCGCGGCCGGCGAACTCGTGTCCTCGTTTTGCCTGACCGAGCCTGGTTCTGGCTCCGACGCGGCCTCCCTGCAGACCAGTGCGCGCAAGCAGGGCGACCACTACGTGCTGAACGGCACCAAGCGGTTCATCACCAACGCGCGCCGCGCCAACCTGCTGACGGTGATGGCGCGCACGGATCCCGGCATCAAGGGTGCGGGCGGCATCTCCGCCTTCCTGGTCGACGCAGACAGCCCCGGCATCTCCTTCGGCAAGAAGGACGCCAAGATGGGCCAGCGCGGCACCGTCACCTCCGACGTGATCTTCGAGGACGTGAAGGTGCCGGCCTCCCGCATCATCGGCCTCAAGCCCGGGCAGGGCTTCAAGACGGCGATGAAGGTGCTGGACCGCGGACGCCTGCACATCGGCGCGGTCTGTGTCGGCACCGCGCGCCGCCTGATCCACGAGGCGATGACCTACTCGGGCGAGCGCAAGCAGTTCGGCGCGCCGATCGGCTCGTTCCAGCTCGTGCAGGCGATGCTGGCCGACAGCTGGACGGAGTGCTACGCGGCCGAGGCGATGCTGCGCGACGCGGCCGCGCGGTTCGATCAGGGGCAGGCGATCGTGATCGAGGCGGCGGCGGTGAAGATGTATGCCTCGGAGATGGTCGGCCGCGTCGCCGACCGAGCCGTGCAGATCTTCGGAGGGGCCGGCTACATGGCCGCCTACCCGATCGAGCGGATCTATCGCGACGTGCGGCTGGTGCGCATCTACGAGGGCACGACGCAGATCCAGCAGCTCGTCATCGCGCGCGAGATGCGCAAGGGCATGGAATGAAAGCCGGCGAACCGCTACCGATGGCGATTCTCAGTTGGCGCCCTCCAGGTTGAAAGACCAGGTGCAACGAAAGCCAGCAGGCTCGTAGGCCGGCAAGAACGTCCCCTTGAGGCCCCGCTCAACGGCGAACTTGAGCACGTTCGAGCCGAAGCCTCGGTGTGTCGGAGGGGCGACCGGCGGTCCGCCACTCTCGCGCCACTCCATCTGCAACACGCGGTCCTTGCCTTCGCCCGACACCAGCCAAGCCAGCTCGATCCGCCCGTCCGCCGTCGACCATGCGCCGTACTTGATGGCGTTGGTCGCCAGCTCGTTGACGACGAGGCTCAACATCAGGGCCGCCTGGGAGGGCACGTCGACCGGCGGACCGGCGATCAGCAGCCGGTCGGGGCGCAGATCCGTGTAGGGGGCCAGCACCTCGCGCACCAACTCGCCGAGGTCGGCATAGTGACGCGAGCCCGGCCTGAGGTGATCGTGTACTCGGCCGAGGGCCGCCAGCCGGTCTCGAAAAGCAGAGATGAACTGGGCGGGATCGGGTGTGAACCGGGCGGTCTGCGTCGCGATGGAGGAAATCACCCCCATCATGTTCTTTACGCGGTGGATCAGCTCCTGGTTGGCGAGTTGCACCTGCCGCTCCGCCTGGGTGCGCGCGGCCACCTCGAGGGCCAGGCCGCGCTGCGCCTCGACCGCCGCGGCCCGTGACAGCGACAACGCCGCCGCGATCGCCGTGATGACAAGGCTGAGCAGGGTGCCGAGCCCCGCCACCAGCCACGGCGACGTGCCTATCGCCGCGCCGCCGAAGGATTGCTTCGCCGCCAGCTCGATGTGCCATTGCTGTCCCGCGACAGGCAGATCGCGCGTGCCTTTCAGCCGGCCGCGGAATGTATCGGGGCCCGGGGCCGCTTCATCGCTCTCGTACAGCAGCTCCCCGCCGGCCTTCGGCGGGGCGTCGAGGAGACGCAGGTGCACGTGCTCCAGCAACTTCGGAAGTTGGAGTTCCACCGTTCGCGTCAAGAGGTCGTGCATCCGAAACGCGGCGTAGACGTAGCCGATCGCGGCGCGGCGCCGTTCCTCGACCGATTGCGGCTGACCGGCGTACACCGGCAGATACATCAGCACGCCCGGCTGCTGGTCCTGGCCGGTCTCCTGAACAAGTGTCACCCGCCGCGTCAATCGCGGCAGGCCGGTGTCGCGCGCCCCCCGCATCGCCGCACGGCGCACCGGCTCGGCGAACATGTCGTAGCCGAGCGCGCGCTCGTTGCGCCAATCGCGTGGCTCGAGATACGCGATCGAGGTCTTGGCCGCGTCGGGATCGGCAAGGCTGCCGTCCCCGACATCAGTGATCCTGGCGAAGCCGAGGCCCTGGATACCCGGAAAATTGCGATCGATGGCGAGGTTGGCCGCGAACGCTCCCCAGCCATCCCGCGAAAGGGTGGGGCTGGCGGCGAACAGCCCGGCCCCCGCCAGCAGCGTCCGCTGATACGAGGACATCACCCGGTCGATCTCGCTCTCGACCCGCACCATCGTCGTCTCGAACTCCTGGACGAGAGTGGCGGTGCCGGCCCGGTGCGCGACAGAGGCAGCCAGGCCGGTGCCAGCGAGTGACAGCGCGAGCACGCCCCACGTCGGCAGCAACCCCCGGTGCAGGGCCAGCGCGCGCAAATCCGCGGCCCGATGCGTCCGACGCCAGGTGCTGTAACGAGCGAACACGAGAAGAAGGCTCCGGGGCACGACCGGCGACCGAAGTCCCCGGCACTAAAGAGTTTGACGTCCGAGATTTGCCTTGTGCTCCACCCTGCGGCGGCGGCAGCATGCGAAGAGCCCCGAGGCCAGCATCCAGCTCACCGAACCGTGCATGGACGGACCATCCACCCGGGTCGTCACTGTATCGCTTTACCAACGCTCCGTCATGACCTCATGGCGGCGCGAGGGCGTGCCGAGCCAACACACTTTTGCGAGCGTACGCGGCGCACTACAGCCGCTCGCGTCTCCCTCGCGCGAACTGCAGCGGCTGGGAGGCCGACCTGCCGGACGTGGGCGGAGCGAGAGCTAGACGCCCTCGAACAGTGCCGCCAAGCCCATGCCGCCGACGGCGCCTTGCGCGGCGACGCCGTAGCGCGGCTTGTCGGCCGCCTTCGAGCGGACCATGCGCGTGAACAGGCGCACCACCAGCACCGCCCCCGACGCACCGAGCGGATGGCCACGCACGATCGCGCCACCGTCAGGGTTGAGACGGCTGTCGTCGAGGCCCAGCGCGTCGCCGATCGCGATCGCCTGCGCCGCCGATGTCTCGGCGACCTCGAACACGCCGATATCCTGCGGCTTGTGGCCGTTGAGCCGGCCGTAGAGCTTGGTCACTGCAGCGATCGGCGCCCAGCCTTCGCGGTCGTGGGACACGCCCTGAGTGGCGCCGGCGACCAGCTTCAGCGCGGCGGGCTTGCCGAGCTCGATCCAGACCGCCTCCGACACCATCACCACGATCGCGGCACCGTCATGCAAAGCGCTGGTGTTGCCTGCGGTCAGCGTCCCGTCCGGTTGGTTGAACGGCAGCATCTGCTGCATCTCGTCGGGGTCCGGATCGACTGCGCTCTGGTCGCGTGCCTCGTCGGCATTGGCCTTCAGCGGCACAATCTCGCCGACGAAGCGGCGCGCGTCCCTCGCCTGCTCGGCCTTGAGGAACGACTTGATGGCATAGGCGTCCTGCTGGGAGCGGCCGATCTTCAGCGCGCGGGCCATGTCCTCGGCTGCCTCGAGCTGCGGCAACACCTCGCTCGCCTCGGAGTTGACCGGCTCCAGGCCGATGAAATGCGGCGTCTGATAGATGCTCTTCGGCTTGGCGATCCGCCACGGCGCGGTCGACAGCGATTCCGCGCCGCCCGCGACGATCACACTCGCTTCGCCGAGGTTGATCAGCCGTGCGGCGTTGAGGATCGCGTCGAGCCCCGACGCGCACTGCCGGTCGATGGTCGAGGCAGCCGCCGCTTCCGGCAGCCCGGCGGTGAGTGCGATCAGGCGGGCAGGATTGCCACCCGCGCTGGCGTTGCCGATGATCACCTCGTCGACGCGCCCGGGGGCGATGCCGCAGTCCTCGAGCGCCGCGCCGACCACGGGTGCCGCCAGATCCTCGATCCGCCGGTTGCGGTGCAGGCCGCCGATGCGGCCGAGAGCACTGCGTCGTGCCGCCACGATGTATGCTGGTGAAACCGACCCGCTGGACATGAACATACAGCCTGTGTTCCTGGTGCCGCACACGCGACCGGCTCCGACGCGACCTCAGCGCCACCGGAATTCCCGATGTCGGGTGAACCACCAAAAGGTGGCGAAAAGCGGCAATCCCCGGTTTCCCACACCGATTTTAGATGTTGCGCACGAGGTTGTGATTGTCCCGTCTTCTCAATACCTTGGCCGCCCTGTCGTCGTGCCGCTGGGCGCAGCGGCGTTTGGGTGTTTGACGAAACAGTGTTACGAGTGGCCGGGCCACCACAGCGACGAGCCCAGCATGCGCCACCCCACGCCCCCGATCTTTCCCGAGCATGGGCACGACCACCATCCCTGCATGGAGGACGCACTGGAGCGCGTGCGCGTGGCTTTCGCGGCCAAGCAGATCCGGCTGACGGACCTGCGGCGCCTGGTATTCGAGGAAATCGCCGGCTCGCATGCCGCTGTCGGCGCCTATGATGTGCAGGAGCGTCTCGCCAAGAAAGGCACGCGGCTCGCACCGGTCTCGATCTATCGCGCGCTCGACGCGCTGCTCGAGGCCGGCGTGGTGCATCGGCTGGAAAGTCGCAACGCCTACTTCGCCTGCCACGGCGACCACGGGGCCGGCGCGGTGCAGGTGGTACTGACCTGCCAGCATTGCGGCGACGTGGCCGAGGTCGCCGGCGACACCGTGCTGAAAGCGATCGACGCGGCAGCGGCGAAGGCTCACTTCAAGCCGTCCGCCTCGATCGTCGAGGTCTCCGGCGTCTGCGGCAACTGCGCGTGAGCGGCCGGGAGAGAAGGGACAGCCCGATGCAGGACCGCACGGCGATCACCGGCGAGACCGACACCTGCCGCGGCCACACGCAGCCGCATCATCACCACGGTCATGCCCACGGCCACGGGCACGATCATTCCCATGTGCCACTGCCGCCTTCCGCACCCGCGCTCGGCGGCGTGCTGCTCAGCGCCCGCGGCGTCGGCCTCGCCAAAACGGGCCGGCGCATCCTCGAGGACATCGATCTCGACGTGTCGGCGGGCGAGATCTTGACTCTGATCGGCCCGAACGGCGCCGGCAAGACCACGCTGGTCCGCGTCATGCTCGGGCTCGAGTGGCCTGATGCCGGACAGGTCGCGCGCGCGTCCGGCCTCATCGTCGGCTATGTGCCCCAGCGCTTCGACATCGAGCGCTCGATCCCGCTGACGGTGACGCGGTTCCTGACGCTCGGCCAACCGAGCCCGGACGACGAGGTGATGAAGGCACTGGACGAGGTCGGCGCCGGCGCCATCGCCGACCAGCAGATCGACAGGCTCTCCGGCGGCGAGTTGCAGCGCGTGCTGCTGGCGCGCGCGCTGCTCAGGCGGCCGCATCTTCTGGTGCTCGACGAGCCGGTCGCCGGCGTCGACTATGTCGGCGAGGCCGAACTCTACACGCTGATCGGAAAGCTGCGGGCGGAGCGCGGCTTCGGCGTGCTGCTGATCAGTCACGACCTGCACGTGGTGATGGCGCAATCGGACCGGGTCATTTGCCTCAATCGGCACGTGTGCTGCTCGGGCGTGCCCCACACGGTCGCCCGCCATCCCGAGTACGTGCGCCTGTTCGGCAACGAGGCGGCGCTGGCGTTCGGCGTCTATCACCACGATCACGACCATCGCCACGACCTCGACGGCGCGCCGCACGCACCCGCGACCGATCAGGTGCCCGGCACTGCCGCGAGTCCCGCGCCGCGTGCGGCCCGCGTCGAACGGAGGCGTTGAGGGTGCTGGAGCCGTTCTTCCTCAGAGCCCTGGCGGCCGGCATCGGCCTTGGGCTGTTCGCAGCCCCGCTCGGCTGCTTCGTCGTCTGGAGCCGGATGGCCTACATCGGCGAGACCATCGCGCAGGCGGGCCTGATCGGCGTGGCGCTCGGCTTGTTGTTGAATACCGATGTGACCGCGAGTGTCCTGGCGGTGACGCTGGCGGTCAGCGGCCTGCTGATCCTGCTCGGGCGCCAGCAGATCGTGCCGCTCGATTCGATCCTCGGCCTGTTGGCGCACGCGGGGCTGGCGCTCGGCGTCATCGCCGCCTCCCTGGTGCGCGGACCCTCGGTCGACCTGATGAGCTACCTGTTCGGGGACATCTTCGCGGTCAGCCTCACCGACCTCGCCTGGGTGTGGGGTGGCGGCGCGGTGGTGATCGCGACCCTGGTGTGGCTGTGGCGGCCACTTCTCGCGGTCGCCATCCACGACGAGCTGGCCGCCGCCGAGGGCGTCGACCGCGGCCTCGTACGCACGGCCTTCACGCTGCTCTTGGCGTTGACCATCGCCATCGCCATCAAGATCGTCGGCGCGCTGCTGGTGATCGCGGTCCTGATCATGCCGGCGGTGGCGGCGCGACCGTTCTCGGGCACGCCCGAGCGAATGGCGGTGCTGTCGGCCGCGGTGGCTGCCCTCGGTGTGACCGGCGGCCTGGCGCTGTCGCTCGCAGGCGACATTCCCGGTGGCCCCGCGATCGTGGTGGTACTGGCCGCGATGGCGGGTGTGGCGCTGGCTGGTACGGTGCGGCGCTCAACGACCTGACGACGGGCTTGGCGCGGGGGTGCCTCTCCTTTAGGTAGACTGAAGCCTCACGGAGCCCGCCATGCCCCACCTCATCGCCCCCCGCCGCGCCTCGGTTCCCGTCGACGTCGGCGGCGTCATCGTCGGCGGCGAGGCGCCGGTCGTCGTCCAGTCCATGACCAACACCGATACCGCCGACATCGACGGGACGGTGCGGCAGGTGGCGGCGCTGGCCAGGGCCGGCTCGGAGCTGGTGCGGATCACGGTCGACCGCGACGAAGCGGCGAAAGCGGTGCCGCACATCCGCGAGAAGCTGCTGAAGCTGGGCGTCAAGGTTCCCCTGGTCGGCGACTTCCACTACATCGGCCACACGCTGCTGGCCGAGAACCCGGCCTGTGCCGAGGCGCTCGACAAGTACCGCATCAATCCGGGCAACGTCGGCTTCAAGGATAAGAAGGACCGCCAGTTCTCATCGATCATCGAGCAGGCCTTGCGCCACAACAAGCCCGTCCGAATCGGCGTCAACTGGGGCTCGCTCGACCAAGACCTGCTGACCCACCTGATGGACGAGAACTCCCGGCTGCCCTCGCCCCGGGATGCCCGCTCCGTCATGCACGAGGCGATCGTACAGTCGGGCCTCATGTCGGCCGCGCGCGCCGAGGAGCTGGGCCTCGGGGCCGACCGCATCATCATCTCGGCCAAGGTCTCCTCGGTTCAGGATCTCGTGTCGGTCTACACGCTGCTGGCCGAGCGCTGCAGCTATGCCCTGCACTTGGGCCTGACCGAGGCCGGCATGGGCTCCAAGGGCATCGTCGCTTCCTCCGCCGCGATGGGCATCGTGCTGCAGGCCGGCATCGGCGACACCATTCGCTACTCGTTGACGCCCGAGCCCGGCGGCGACCGCACGCTCGAGGTGCGCGCCGCCCAGGAGCTGCTGCAGACCATGGGGCTCAGAACCTTCATGCCGATCGTGGCGGCCTGCCCCGGCTGCGGCCGCACCACCTCGACCGTGTTCCAGGAGCTCGCGCGCGACGTGCAGGAGATGATCCGCACCCGCATGCCCGAGTGGAAGGCGCGCTATCCCGGCGTCGAGGGGCTGAACCTCGCGGTCATGGGTTGCATCGTCAATGGACCAGGCGAATCCAAGCACGCCGACATCGGCATCTCCTTGCCCGGTACCGGCGAGACGCCCGCCGCTCCGATCTTCATCGACGGCCGCAAGGTCTTGACGTTGCGGGGCGCCGGCATCGCGGAAGAGTTCAAGGGCATCGTCGAGCATTACATCGAGGCACGCTATGCCCGGGGCCTACCGCCGGGCAGCCGCGTCAAGCCGGCGTAGGTGATGGGCCAGAGGCGGCGATCCTCGCTGGCGAGCCAACCTCGTCCGCGAGCCCCCCGCACGAGGCGAAATACACGCCGGAGACGCTGGCGCTGCGGCGGAGGCAAGCAGAGGCAACAACAGCACAATCCGACACGCAAGCCCGCTACCCCGCCTGTCCATGATTTCCATAGGCTATCGGCCGCGCACCACGTGGCGCCGCACAGTTGCCATGCTCGTCTGACGGGCTAGAACGCTCGTTGGGCGGCATGGATCCACGAACGAGCGCCGTTGCCGCATTTTCGGAGCGAGGATCACCGCAGCCATGTCCCAAGGCACGACGAACCGCACGCTCGCGGGAGCGACTGGCCTACTGACGCTCGCCCTGCTGACCCTGTTCCCGTTTCTGCAGGGGAGAACCCCGGAGGGCCGCATCGTGCTCGCCGTCGGCGGCGGGGACGGCGGCTATGCGGAGCTCGCCAAGACCTACACCGGTGAGCTCCAGCGCTACGGCGTCACGCTCGAGCTGAAGCCGGAGCTGCAGGGCACCGAGTTGCTCAAGGCACTGCAGGACCCGAATTCCGGGATCGACGGCGGCATCATCAAGGGCGGCTTCATGGGCAGCCTGACCGGTCGCCTCGCCAGCTCGCGGGCGCGCGACCGCCACGAGGTCCAGCGTGTCGCCGTCCGCTCCGTCGGCCGCTTGCTGCTGGAGCCGATCTGGGTGTTCACACGCGGCGACCTGCCGATCGCGAGCTTGCGCGACCTCGAGGGGAAGAAGATCCTGACCGGCACGGTGGCCAGCGGCAGCCGCCGGGTCGCGCTGCAGCTGCTGCGCGCCAACGGGGTCAACTCGGAGAACTCCGTCCTGATGGACAAGGAGCTCACCGACGACGCCAAGGCACTCGCCAGCGGAGAGGCGGACGCGGCTATTCTGATCCTCCCACCCGAGACCGATCGTATTCAGCGCTTGCTGCGCGTCGAGAACATCCGATTGATGGATTTCTCGCCGGAGGCTCAGGCCTACACCAGCCGCTTCCCGGCGCTGACCTCGGTCGTGATGAACCGCGCCGCCGTCGAGTTCGAGCCGGTCATCCCATCGGCGAACATCACGCTGCTCGCGACGGCGGCGGCCCTCGTGGTGCGCTCCAACCTCGATGGGTCGCTGGTCAACCTGCTGACGAATGCGGTCATCCAAAATCCGAAATCGCCCGTCGACCGATCCGGCGATCCCGTGCTGTTCCACAAGGCCGGCCAGTTCCCGAGCGGCGCCGATCCCGAGTACGAGCTCGCCTCGCAGGCCCGCCACCTTTACAAGTCGGGCGAGTTGCCATTCCTGATCCGCACCATCGGCCCTCTCAACAACCGCCTCGGCCTGCCGTTCTCGATCACCTCGCTCGTCAGCACCTATGGCGTGCAGGCTCTGCTGGTGCTGATCCCGGCCCTCACGCTGATCCTGCCGCTGATGCGCCTGCTGCCGATGCTCTACCAGTGGTCCGTCCGCCGCCGGCTCCTCTACTGGTACGGGGAGTTGAAGGCGCTCGAGCGGCAGATGGACCGCTCGCCGCCGCAGACAGATTCAGTGGCATTCGCCGAGGACATCGAGCGGATCGACGCGGCAGCTCGGCGCATCCGGGTTCCGCTGCACTTTTCCGACCAGCTCTACGACCTGCGCGCGCACATCGACCTGGTTCGGCGGCGGATCGCGCTGTGGCCGCAGCCGGTGTCGATGCCGGCCGCGACGCTGCTGCCCGCGCTCAGCGAGACCCAGATCGCCGACGGCTCAGTGCCCGCCCATTAGCCGCCAGCAGGCGGCGGCGGCGACGCCCGACGCGAGCGCCGGTGTCGCCCGCCGGGTCGTCGCCATCACCGTCATCGAGGCGACGATGGCGACCGTCGCTGCCGGCTCGCCCTTGACGGCGCCGCCCGTGACGATGGCGACGAAGACGGAGCTGGCGAGATGGCGCAGCAGCCGCTCGACGCGCTGCGTCACCGGGACGAGGCGCATCAGCCAGTAGCCGCCGGCGCGCGTCAGATAGGTCGCGACCGCCATGCCGGCGATGGCGGCTGGAATGGCCCAGGACTGAGCGATCTCAATCTGCATCGGCGATCAGCGCGGCCGCGCCCCCCGAGAGCGCACCCGCCATGATGTGCCAGCCGACCGGCAGCAGCCACAGCCCTGCGAGCGTGCCGAGGAAGGCCGCGATCCACGGCACGACGTCGGAGCGCCCCCGCCACATGCCCGCGAGCGAGGCAGAGAAATAGGCGACCATCACCACGTCGAGACCGAACGCCTTGCCGGATCCGATCAGCGAGCCGAGCGTCGCGCCGATGAACGTCGCCACCGGCCAGCCGGCATAGATCAGGAAGCCGCCGCCCATCATCAGGCCGATGTCGTCGCGATCGGCCTTCTCGGCCTCCCGATCGAGGCCGACGCCGTAGGCGAAGCAGGAATCGGTCATCACCCCGAGCAGGCCGTAGCGCGGTCCGGGATGCATCTGCACGAGGTGGCGATAGAGCACCGCGCCGTAGAGCAGGTGCCGCGAGTTGACCATCAGCACGGTCAGCGTGATCAGCAAGACCGGCAGCGGCGTCACCCACAACTCGAGCGCGGCGAACTGCGAAGCGCCGCCGCAAACCAGCGCGCTCCACAGCGTCGCCGTCAGCGGGTCGATGCCCTTCTCGGCGGCGGCGATCCCGAAAGCGATCCCGAACGGCACGAACGACAACGCCAGCGGCAGCGTCGCCACCATCCCCTGCCCGATCCCGGCCCATGTCGGCCAGCGCGTGCCCGTCGGTTCCCGTATGCTCATGCGCCGCGCCCGCCCAATGCCGGTATACCTGCCGGGGGACATTGCCCCGACGCGGCGGCGAACGGCAAGCCGGCCCATGCGCGCGGTGCAGACCTCTCCCGCGCGGCATTACGACCTTGCACCGGCAGGGACCCCACGACCTATCATGCCGCCCGCAACCGACACGACGCGGGAGATGCAGATGACTGTCTCAGATGCCACGCTCAAGATCCTGGCCGGCCTCGCCACGCCGACCATCGCCAATGCTCTCGACGACGTGGCGTTTCCCGGCATCATGCTCGGCATGACGCAGATGGTGGCGGGCACGCGTTGCGCCGGCCGCGCCCAGACCGTGCTGCAGGTGTCCTCGGAGCGCGGCGACTATACGTCCGCCGACTTCAAGGTCGGTCACATGATCGAAGCGGCCGCCCCCGGCGATATCGTCGTCGTCGACAATGGCGGCCGGCCGGTGTCGACCTGGGGCGGCCTCGCCACCTACGCCGCCAAGCTCAAGGGCCTCGGCGGCCTGATCGTCGACGGCGGCGTGCGCGACCGGGAAGAGATGATCGAGCACGGCTTTCCCGTGTTCGCCCGGCACATGACGCCGCTGACGGGACGCTCGCGCATCAAGGTGGTCGCCATCGGCGAGCCGATCACCTGTGGCGGCGTCAGGGTGCGCGCAGGCGACGCCATCGTCGCGGACGGCTCGGGCGTGGTCTGCATTCCCGCCGAGCACGCCGACAACGTCGCCGAGCTCGCGAGCCGCTATTCGAGCGACGACAAGCTGGCGGAGGCCGAGTTGGCGAAGGGCCTGACGTTCCGAGAGGCGATGGCGAAATTCACCCGAATCTAGGCCGTCGTCCTCATTTCTTCTTGGCCTTCACCACTTCCCCGTCCTCTTTCGTGAAGTCGCCGATCTCGGGTTCCGGCAGAAGCTCCAAAACGACCTCGGAGGGGCGGCACAGGCGCGTGCCCTGGGGCATCACCACGATCGGGCGATCGATCAGGATCGGGTGCTCGAGCATCAGGTCGACGAGCTGATCGTCGGTCCATTTGGGATCGGCGAGCCCCAGCTCGTCGTAGGGCGTTCCCCTCCGGCGCAGCAAGGCGCGCGGCGTGATGCCCATCTCGCCGATCAGCTCGACCAAACGCGCCCGGCTCGGCGGCGTCCTCAGATACTCGATCACCTCCGGCTCGACGCCGGACTGCCGGATCATCGCCAGCGTGTTGCGCGAGGTTCCGCACTTCGGGTTGTGATAGATCGTGATCGTCATGTCGGCCGGCTACTTCTGCCGTTCCTCACCGTACGGCGCCCGCCTCGTACCATCCCTTGGTCCGGTTCACGATCGCGACCACCGACAGCATCACCGGAACCTCGATCAGCACACCGACGACGGTGGCGAGGGCCGCCCCGCTGTCGAACCCGAACAGGCTGATGGCGGCGGCCACCGCCAGCTCGAAGAAATTGCTGGCGCCGATCAGCGCGGAAGGCGCGGCGACGCAGTGCGCCTCACCCGCCGCGCGGTTCAGGAGATAGGCGAGGCCCGAGTTGAAATAGACCTGGATCAGGATCGGCACCGCCAGCATCGCGATCACCATCGGCTGCGCCAGGATCTGCTTTCCCTGGAAGCCGAACAACAGGACAAGCGTCGCCAGCAAGGCGACCAGCGAGATCGGCTGCAGCTTCGCCAGCAAGGCTCCGAGCCCGCCCTCGCCGCCACGCACCAGCACGACGCGCCGGATCACCTGCGCAATGATGACGGGCACGACGATGTAGAGCACCACCGACAGCGTCAGCGTCTCCCAGGGCACCGTGATCGCCGACAGCCCGAGCAGCAGTCCCACCAGCGGCGCGAAGGCGAACACCATGATCACGTCGTTGAGCGCCACCTGGCTCAACGTGAAATGCGGCTCGCCGTCGGAGAGGTTGCTCCACACGAACACCATCGCCGTGCACGGCGCGGCGGCGAGCAGGATCAAACCGGCGATGTAGCTGTTGATTTGCTCCGCCGGCAGGTAAGGCCTGAACAGCCAACCGATGAACAGCCAGCCGAGCAGCGCCATCGAGAACGGCTTCACCGCCCAGTTGATGAACAGCGTCACACCGATCCCGCGCCAATGCTCCTTGACCCCGGACAGCGCGGCGAAGTCGATCTTCAACAGCATCGGGATGATCATCAGCCAGATGAGGATGGCAACCGGCAGGTTGACCCGGGCGATCTCGGCGGCGCCAATCGCCTGGAAGAGCCCGGGGACCGCAGAGCCGAGCGCGATGCCCGCGACGATGCACAAACCCACCCATACCGTCAGATACCGTTCGAACGTCGACATGTTTGCCCACCCCCCGCGACAATGATCCCACTCAACAGCACACGATCTTTCTGGGATCGATGGCCTTGTTGCGCGTGCAGCACTCCGCGACGAGGAAGCTCAGCACCTCCTGCAGCGTCTCAGTATTCGCCGTGTAGCGAAGGAATGTGCTCTCCCGGCGCACGCCGACCAGCCCTTCGGTCTTGAGCTTGTCGAGGTGGTGGGAGAGCGTCGAGGCGGCGATGCCAAGTTCGGCACCGATCTCGCCGACCACCAGCCCGTCCTGATGTGCCTGCAGCAGCAGCCGCATGATGGCGAGGCGCGATTCCGTTCCCAGTGCCGCCAGCATATCCGCATAACGGGTGATTTTGCCGGCATCGGCCAGACCCTCGATGCCGCGTGTGCGGGCAGCGTGTTTGGACATGACCTGCTCCCGTAATTTCGTATTTCTATTATCATCGAAGTATCGGAAGTCAACCCAGGCTTCAGCCAGCTTCGCGGCAGCCGGCCCGCCCTGCCTCACGATGCCCCCTCGTCTGCGACGTGGAGCCATGCGCGCGCGCTGTCGACAGAGAGGACGGCCACATGAGACAGTGCACGCCAATATCGAGGAATCGCGAAGGACGTGGCGCTTGACCGAGCCTAGCTCACCCTTGGAGACACGGCCGGACCACGCTCCAGCTTCACCCGCCCACGTCGCACCCCACGGTTCCGGCCCTGGCGGCTTGCTCGCCGATCCCGCAACGCGGATGCTCGCCGCCGTGATCGGCCTCACGTTCGTCATGAACATGATCGGGCGCGGCGCCACCGAGACTTTCGCGGTGTTCCTGCTGCCGGTCGAGCGCGAGTTCGGTGCCACCCGCTCGTCCGTCGCATCGATCTACTCGCTTTACATCCTCGTCCTCGGCACCACTGGACCGTTCGTCGGCCAAATCGTCGACAGGCTCGGCATCCGCGCGAGCTACGGCATCGGCGTGGTCTCGCTCGGCGCCAGCTACATCCTCGCCGGGCTGTCGGGGTCACTGCTCCAGCTGAAGCTCGCGATCGGTCTGCTCAGCGGACTCGGCGCGTCGTGTCTCGGCATGGTCGTGGCCTCCAGCTTGCTGTCCCGCTGGTTCACACGGCGCATGGGCGCGGTGATGTCGGTGCCCTACGCCGCGGTCGGCCTCGGCATGCTGCTGCTGCCGCCGTTCACGCAACTGATGCTCGACTGGTACGGCTGGCGCTCCGCCTACAAGATCCTCGGCTCGATGTTTCTGGTCTTGCTGCCGCTGATCCTGCTGCTGCCGCTGAAGCGGATGGAGGCGGGCTCGGCAGCGTGGCAGCAGCTCCGTCGCACGTCGTCGAGCAGCGCCAGCATGATCTGGACACTGCCGCGCGCCATGCGGACCAGTGCGTTCTGGGGCATGGTCGCGGCCTACTTCTTCACCTCCGTCGCCTCGTTCTGCGTCGCACCGCACTCCGTCGCCTTCCTGATCGAGCGCGGCTTCTCGCCGATCGCGGCCGCCTCCGCCTTCGGCATGGCCGGGGCGCTCGCCGCCGCCGGCATTGTCGGGATGGGTGCGCTCTCGGATCGCATCGGACGTGCGGGCGCGGCGACCGTCTCCTACGTCTCGACCATCGTCGGCATCGGCCTGCTGCTGTCGGTGACGTGGTGGCCCTCGATGATCCTCGTCTACGGCTACATCCTGTTCTTCGGCGGCATGCAGGGCGCGCGAGGCCCGATCATCCTCGCCATGATCGCAACGCTTTATCGCGGCGGCAACGTCGGCACGATCTTCGGCGCGATGTCGCTGGGCATGGGCACCGGCGGCGCGCTCGGCTCCTGGATGAGCGGCGTGCTGCACGACTGGAGCGGCAGCTACGTCGCCTCGTTCACGCTCGGCATGGCGGTCGCGGTCTGCGGCATCGGCTGCTTCTGGCTGGTGCCCAGCATCCGCCGCGAGCAGCTGACCGAGCGGGATCTCGCGGCCCTCGGCGGCACGCGGCTCTGACGTCGGATCGACCAACGCACTGGCCGTGGGCATTGCGGCGGCGTAAGCTTCACTCAACAAGAGGCCCGACAAGGCCCGTTCCCCAGACCTTCCAGGGAGAACGTCCATGCATAGTCGCCGCGCCGCGATGGTCGCAACCGCCGCATCCCTTGTCGCCGCACTGCTCTGCGCTCATGGCGCGCGTGCAAGCGACTACCCCTCGCAACCGATCAAGGTGATCATTCCCTATGCGGCGGGTGGCGGCACCGACATCGCCGTCCGCATCGTCGCCGAGCAGGCCGGCATCGAGCTGAAGCAGAGCCTCGTCATCGACAACCGTGCTGGCGGCGGAACCGTAATCGGAACATCCGCCGTGGCACAGGCCAAACCCGACGGCTACACGGTCGGCTTCGTCGATCCCGCGTTCACGATCAATCCGGTGCTGGTCAAGAAGCTGCCCTACGACACCCAGAAGGATTTCATTCCGGTCATTCTGGCCACGACATCGAGCACGGCGTTGGCCGTCAACGCGAAGTCGCCGCACAAGACGCTCAAGGACTTCATCGCCTACATCAAGGCCAATCCGGGCAAGGTGAACTTCGCCAGCCCTGGCCGCGGCAGCGCCGGCCATCTCGCCGCCGAGCAGTTCAAGCTGGCGATCGGGGGCGAGATGGCGCACGTGGCCTATCGTGGTGGTGCGCCCGCGCTGCAGGATCTGCTCGCGGGCCAGGTCGACATGCTGTTCGTCGCGCCGAACTCGTTGCTGCAGCTCATCGCGTCGGGACAGTTGCGGCCGCTCGCCATCACCGTGGTGCGCTCGTCGCTGCTTCCGGATCTGCCGACCTTCGCCGAGTTCGGGTTGCCTCAGGTCGACGTGCAGACCTTCGCCGGCATGCTGGCACCAGCGGGCACACCACCAGAGATCGTCGCCAAGCTCAGAAGTGCCTTCGACACCTCGATCAAGCACCCCAATACGAGGAAGCGGCTCGCCGACCTCGGCCTCAACCCGGTCGGCGGCAGCTCGCAGGATTTCGCAGCCTACATCGCCCGAGACATGGAGCGCTGGCGCAAGGTGGTGAAGGCCGCCAAGCTCGAGCCGAAGGAGTGACGCTTACGGGCTCGGACCCGTCGCGACCGGAAGACCATTGTCCTCGCGGCCCCACTCGGACCAGGAGCCGTCGTAGACGGGCACGTCGACGCGGCCGAGCTGTGACAGGGCGAGCGCCAGCACGGCCGCGGTCACGCCGGAGCCGCAGGTGGTGACGATGGGCGCCTGCAGGTCGATGCCGGCCTGCTCGAACGCCGCACGCAGCTCCGGCTCCGGCCGCAACGTGCCATCCGGGGTGATGAGCTTGACGTAGGGGAGGTTGTAGGAACCGGGAATGTGACCTGAACGCAGGCCCGCCCGGAACTCCTTCTCCTCTCCCGAGTAGCGCGAGGCAGCCCGCGCATCCAGGATCTGAATGTCCTTCTTGGCGACGTGAGCCTTCATATCCTCCACGTCGCGAACGAGGCCCGCGTCGAACCGTGGCGTGAAATGGCGCTCGGAACGGCGCAATGGCGGGCCGCTCTCGATCTCGCGCCCTTCAGCTTTCCACTTCTTCAGGCCGCCATTGAGCACGGCCACGTCCGTATACCCCATGATCCGGAACATCCACCACGCCCGGGGCGACTGGCCAAGACCGCTGCTGTCGTAGACGATGACGCGCATGCCGTCGCCGATGCCCATTTTCTTCATGCGGCTGGCGAACTTTACCGTGGAGGGCAGCATGTGCGGCAGGTTCGAGGTCTCGTCGCTGATGTCGTCGATGTCGAAGAACATCGCGCCGGGAATGTGCTCGACGGCGAACTCGGCCTTGGCATTGCGCTTCGTCGTCGGCAGATGCGACGACGCGTCGAGCACGACGAGATCGGGCGCATCCAGGTGATCGGCCAGCCACGACGTCTCGACGATCCAGGACTTGAAGCTGTTGGGCACGTGGCGTCTCCTTGAGGGTAACGGCTCCGGCGAGGGAGCGCAGTGTTCGGCAGGCTTCTCTCGTCGGCTGTCTCAGAGTTTGTCCGGATCCACGAACACGGACGGTATATCGGTGCGCGGCTTGTCGAGCCACCCGGGCACCGGCAACCCTTTCGAGCGCAGGAAGTCCGGGTTGTAGAGCTTCGACTGATAGCGCGTGCCGTAGTCGCATAGGATGGTGACGATGGTGTTGCCGGGTCCGAGTTGCCGCGCCAGCCGGATCGCACCGGCAACGTTGATGCCCGACGAGCCACCGAGACAGAGACCTTCCTCCGCCAAAAGATCGAAGCAGATCTGCACTGCCTCCGCATCGTCGATGCGGTAGGAGAAATCCGGGCGGAAGCCCTCGAGGTTGGCGGTGATGCGGCCCTGGCCGATACCCTCGGTGATCGAGCTGCCTTCGGCCTTCAGCTCGCCCGTCGTGTAGTAGCTGTGCAGGGCCGCGCCGTGCGGGTCGGCCAGCGCTACCTTGACAGCGGTCGAACGCGCCTTCAGCCCCATCGCCGTGCCGACCAGCGTGCCGCCGGTGCCGACCGCCGAGACGAAGCCGTTCACCTGGCCGGCGGTGTCCGCCCAGATCTCCTCCGCCGTCGTCTCGATGTGCGCCTGTCGGTTGGCGACGTTGTCGAACTGGTTGGCCCAGATCGCGCCGCCGGGCTCGGTCCGCGCCAAGGTTTCGGCGAGGCGGGCCGAATACTTCACGTAGTTGTTCGGGTTCTTGTAGGGGACGGCCGGCACCTCGACGAGATGCGCGCCGAGCAGGCGCAGCGCATCCTTCTTCTCCTGGCTCTGCGTCTCGGGAATGACGATCACGGTCTTGTAGCCGAGTGCGTCGGCGAGCACCGCGAGGCCGATGCCGGTGTTGCCGGCGGTCCCCTCGACGATGGTGCCACCGGGCCTCAGCCGGCCCGAGCGCTCGGCCTCGCGGATGATGAAGAGCGCAGCGCGGTCCTTGACGGACTGGCCGGGGTTCATGAACTCGGCCTTGCCGAGGATCGCGCAGCCGGTCGTCTCGGAGGCGCGTCTGAGCTTGATCAGCGGCGTGCGGCCGACGGCTGAGATGACGGTCTCGGCAACGGTCACGATCGGTCCTCCAGAAATGACGAGCCCCACCACGCCGGCGGGCGCGATGGGGCTTTGAGGAATCACACCACCTTGGTGGTCAGCGGGCCGACGCCTTCGACGAAGCTCTCGAGCACGTCACCGCGCTTCACCGGGCCGACGCCCGAGGGGGTGCCCGACATGATGAGATCACCGGGGAACAGCTCGAACAGTCCGGAGAGATAGGAGATCATCTCCGGCACCTTCCAGATCATCTGGTTGAGGTCGCCCTGCTGCTTGAACTCGCCGTTGATCTTGAGCCAGACGGCACCCTTGGTGGGATGGCCGATCTGCGAGGCGGGGACGATGTCGCCCATCGGCGCGGAATGCTCGAACGCCTTACCGATCTCCCAGGGACGCTGCAGCTTCTTACATTCGTCTTGCAGGTCGCGCCGCGTCATGTCGATGCCGACACCGTAGCCGAACACGCAGTCCATCGCCTTGTCGGCCGGGATGTCCTTGCCGCCCTTGCCGAGCGCGACGACCATCTCGATCTCGTGGTGCACGTTGCTGGACTTCGGCGGATAGGGAAACGTGCCGTCGAGCGCGAGGTTGTCGGGATTCTTCTGGAAGAAGAACGGCGGCTCCTTGTTCGGATCGTGGCCCATCTCGATCGCGTGCGCCGCGTAGTTGCGGCCGACGCAGTAAATGCGATGCACGGGAAACACGGCGGTTGAGCCGCGCACCGGGACAGTGACGACGGGCGGGGCTGCGACGGCGTAGGTCTTGCTCACTCTCGATCTCCCTGGTCTTGCGACATTGGCTCGATGTCCAGTCAGCGACGTTATTGCCCACCTCGATGGGCGACGTAAAGGGTGCGTCACCGCCGGGACCGGCGACGCAGAGATCGCCCTGATGTGCCGTCCCCGGGGGAACGGTCGCGACCCCTGAGGCGTTTTTGTGCAGTGCATAATGCCTTTGCACCTGCACCATTCGAAAAGCTGATGCAAAGTAATCAAAAAAGTAACTTGACCTGAGGCATGCTTGAACCGACTTTTAACGGTAACAGGGTGAAGTCCGATGTTCGGCGGAAGGCCCGTTTCGATGCGACGCGAGGAACGCATGGGTATCGACAGATTGAACTCGGCCGTCTGGGCTGCTGGCTTCGCCATGGCGCCGACCGAGGATGATGCGCTTGAGGCGATCGCTCACATTCCCCGCGACTCCATCGAGCAGACGGGCTCCGGCCAGTGGCAGTCCGCCCGCATAGAAGCACCCGGTGCCCAACTCGAGCGCACGACCTCCGCGAGCGGCGGGTTGCGTCAATGGCTCGCCGGACTGCAGCGCCGCGCCACGGCCTGATACGGGGACTGACTGAGACGCGCGTCGGGGCCTCCAGCGCACACTGACCTACCGATTTTGCGGTCCTGTCCACAGCTTCCGCAGCATTCTTTCGGGTTTACGAGCGGCGATACCCATGACCGCCACCCGTACGCCCCTCAATACCCCAGCGCGCAGCCGTCCTTGCGGTGATCGGAAGCACCGATCAGCACGCCGTTGACGCGGTCGAACTCGACGATCTGGCCACCGCCCCATGGCACCTCGCGCACCGCGATCTTGTGGCCCATAGCCTCCAACCCGGCGCGCACGCCGGACGGCAAGCTCTCCTCGATGATGGTCTCGCTACCCTCGAAGAACACGCGGGAGAGGTCCAGCGCCTCCTGGGCGTCGAGGCCGTAGTCGATCATGTTGCAGAGCACGAACACGTGCCCGGTCGGCTGAAACGCCCCGCCCATCACGCCGAAGCTCAGCCACGGCTTGCCGTCCTTCATCACCATCGCCGGCACCAGCGTGTGCATCGGCCGCTTGCCCGGAGCGATCACGTTGGGGTGCGCGGGATCGAGCGAGAACCCCATGCCGCGATTGTTCAGAACGACGCCACTGTTCGGTCCGACGATGCCGGAGCCGAAGTCGGCGAACAGCGAGTTGATGAACGACACGGCCATGCCGTTCTCGTCGACCACGGTCAGATAGGTCGTATCGGAGCCCACCGGACGCGGCACCGCCCCGAGATCGGCGGTGCGCTTCTTGCGATCGATGCGCTTCACCAGTGTGCCGATGAAATCGTCCGACAGCATGTGATCGAGCGGCACCTTCGCCTGATCGGGATCGGCGAGGAAGGCGTCGCGCGCCGCATAGGCGAGGCGAGCCGCCTCGCACAACAGGTGGTGGCGCTCAGCGGAGCCGGGTCCCTCCGCCGACGGGCCGAGTTTCTCCATCATCTTGAGCAGCATCAGCGCGACGATGCCCTGGTTGCTCGGCGGCATTTCCACCAGTTCCACGCCCTTGTAGACGACGGAAATCGGCGTCACGTAGGCCGGCTGTTGGCTGGCGAAATCCTCGAGCGCATGCAGCCCGCCGAGCCGCTGCAATTCGCCGACGAGGTCGGCTGCGACAGCGCCGCGGTAGAACGCGTCGCGCCCGAACTCGGCGATCCCGCGCAGCGTCTTCGCCAGCGCCGGCAGTCGCATCACCTCGCCAAGCTTCGGCGGCCGGCCATCGGGCAGGAAGTGGCGCCGCGCGCTCGCCTGGCGCTCCAGCTTGGCGCGGCCCCGGTTCCAATCGAAGGCGACGCGGGGCGCGACCGCAAATCCTTTCTCGGCCAGCTCGATGGCCGGCGTCAGCAGCCGGTCCATGGTCAACCGGCCGTGATCGGCGACGAGCCTCGTCCATCCCGCGATGGCGCCGGGCACCAGCACCGCGTGCGGGCTGGTGATCTCGAGCGCCTTGATCCCCTGGCGCGCGAACCATTCCACGGTCGCCGCACCCGGCGCGCGCCCCGCGCTGTTGAGGCCGATCAGCGGCTCGCCCGGCTTGGCGACGATGGCGAAGCAGTCGCCGCCGATCCCCGTCATCGCCGGCTCGACCACGCACAACACCGCGCAGGCGGCTACCGCCGCATCGACCGCGTTACCGCCGGCCTTCAAGGTTTCGATCGCCGTCAGGCTCGCCAGGGGATGCGCCGTCGCGCACATGGCATGGCGGGCAACGACGGTGGAGCGGCCGGGGGCGTGGAAGCTGCGCATGGGGTCCTCATGACGAGGGGCCGGACCTTTGGGCCCGGCCCCGACTTCGGCAACGTCGCACGACGGGCGCGGGTGTCAAGGCGGCGCTGCGGTGAGGCGGATCGGAGACGCGGCTGACAGACTGTGGAACCGGGCTGATCCAGCATTGACGGGCAGCCCCGTTGACCATAGCACCCGAGGTGTCGCGCCTGCGGGCGCTGAGAAACCTGCCCGTCTGGAGAGCTTCGCGCCATGCCGACAGAGCACGAGCACTTCCAGCGCCGGCTTTACACAATCTACACGCCCCTTCTCGATCACAAGACCGAGGTCCTGACGCCCGTTTCCGAGCGCCTCCAGGCACGATTCTCCCCGGCCGATCGCCAGCATGTGCTCGCACTGGCCGCGCGCCCGGAGAATGCCGCGGCCGCCCGCCATCTCGCGGGTCCAAAGGCGGTTGCGGCCGCGCGCTTCCTTCAGGTCGCCACTCACCTCGCTCCCGATCTCGCACGGACACGCGCCGGCCTGACCGATGCCGTGCCGCCGGCCGACGTGCATCGCATGCAGCGTGGCGCCTTCTGGTGCGGCGATTTCTATTCCGCAAACATGCTGGTGCAGGCGCTCGACGGCGCCGGCCTCTCCCTCGTCCCCGGCCGCAGCTATCTCGACTTCGGCTGCTCGTCCGGCTCGCTGGTGCGGGTGATGTGCGCCGCCTATCCCGAATGCAAATGGCTAGGTGTCGATCCCGTGCCCGCCTCGATCGCATGGGCTGCCGCAAACTTGCCGGAAGCCACCTTCGCCACGAGCCCGCAGGCGCCGCCGCTCGCATTCGCCGACAGCGCGCTCGACGGCGTGTCGGCAATCTCGATCTGGAGCCACTTCAGCGAGCGGGCCGGCCTCGCCTGGTTCGACGAGATGGCCCGCATCGTCAAACCCGGCGGCTTCCTGTTCTTCACCACCCACGGCATCCGCACGTTCAGGCATCAACTCGACAAGGGCCGGCTCGCCGTACGTGAGATCGCCGCGCTGTTCGACACCATGCTCGAGCACCAGTTCGCGTTCCAACCGATCAGATCGGACTACGGCCTCGACCTGACGGACTGGGGCAACGCGTATTTCCCGGTCGAGTGGGTGGTGCGCCGGTTGTCGGCGAACTGGGAGCTGAAGCTCAACCAGCCCGGCCGCAACCAGAACAACCAGGACGCTTACGTGCTGGTGCGCAGGGGTTAGTCCTTCCGCCGCGCCATGAAGGCCAGCCGCTCGAACAGGTGCACGTCCTGCTCGTTCTTGAGCAGGGCGCCGTGCAGCGGCGGGATCAGCTTGCGGGGGTCCTGCTCACGCAGCGTCTCGGGACCGATGTCCTCGTTCAGCAGCAGCTTCAGCCAGTCGAGCAGCTCCGAGGTCGATGGCTTCTTCTTGAGACCCGGCACGTCGCGGATGTCGTAGAAGATCTTCAGCGCCTCGGCCACCAACCGCCCCTTGAGACCGGGGAAATGCACGTCCACGATCTGGCGCATCGTGTCGGCGTCGGGGAACTTGATGTAGTGGAAGAAGCAGCGGCGCAAGAACGCGTCCGGCAGCTCCTTCTCGTTGTTGGAGGTGATCATCACGATCGGCCGCTGCTCCGCCTTGATCGTCTCGCCGGTCTCGTAGACGTAGAACTCCATCCGGTCGAGCTCCTGCAACAGATCGTTGGGGAACTCGATGTCGGCCTTGTCGATCTCGTCGATCAGCAGTACCGGGCGCTTCTCCGAGGTGAACGCCTCCCAGAGCTTGCCCTTCTTGATGTAGTTGCGGATGTCCTTGACGCGCTCGTCGCCGAGTTGGCTGTCGCGCAACCGCGAGACGGCGTCGTACTCGTAGAGGCCCTGGTGCGCCTTGGTGGTCGATTTGATGTGCCACTCGATCATCGGCGCGCCCAGCGCCTTCGCCACCTCGAGCGCCAGCACCGTCTTGCCGGTGCCCGGCTCACCCTTGATCAGCAGGGGCCGCTGCAGCGTGATCGCGGCATTCACCGCGACCTTCAGGTCATCGGTCGCGACGTAGTTCTTGGTGCCGGTGAAGCGCATGGAAGTCCTGGGATGAGGAAAGTGGGAACAGGGAATGGGAGTAGCGGGTGCGCAGGAAGGGGGCGTGCCTTCTACTCCCCAATTCCACCTCCCTACTCCCTCGATTTCAGAATGGGAACGTCTTGCCGCTGTAGTCCTCGAATACACCGGAGGTGGCGAGCGACAGCGCGGCGAGACGGTCGATCATGCCCTGGGCGCTGTCGCCGACCTTCACGGCTGCGTTGTATCCCCCCATGTCCGTCTGCACCCAGCCCGGATGGAACGCGACGACGGCGATGCCGAGCGGCTTCAACTCCACCGCGAGGTTGCGCGCGAGGTTGATCGCCGCGGCCTTCGAGGCCCGATAGGGCAGGATGCCGCCCGCCGCCATCTCGCTGGAGCCCAGATGCGAGCAGACGATGGCGAGCTTGCCCTGCTTCGCCAGCTTGAGGTTTGGGACCAGCGCGCGCGAGACCAAATGCGGCCCGATCACGTTGGTCGCCAGCACCTCGGTCCAGGTCTTCAGGTCGTGCGCGGGATCGTCCCAGCCGCCGCGGCTGCCGAGCGTGCCGGCGTTGTTGATCAGGATGTCGATCGGCTTTCCCGCGACCGCCTTGGCGAGCGCTGCCACCGACGCCTCGTTCGCCACCTCCAGCGGCAGCACCGAAACGCGCCCGCTCTCGGCCGCGAGCTTGCTCAGCGCATCCGCCGTCTCGGGATGGCGCGCCGTGGCGATGACGCTGGCACCGGCGGCCGCATAGCGCCGGGTCATTTCCAGGCCGATGCCACGGTTGGCGCCGGTGATCAGGACGGTGGTCATGTCGGGGGCATCCGGGAGAGGTTACGGTCAAATCTGCCGCAGACCTTAGGCGGAGGCTCGCAGGCGGGCAAGCCGGGGACCGCCTCCCGAGCCTACTCAGGCAGGACGCCCACAGGGACCCAATCCTCCGATTCCACATTCGGCCCAGCATCACACCTCATGCTTGCACCCCGAGAGAGGTTAACACATAGTTAAACATATGTATGCGGCGTTTGCGCGGGGGCGCATATGGAGTGCGGGGCCTCTGACCTGAAGTGTCAGCTTCTATTGCTGCTCACGAAGAATGGCGGCGAGCTTTCTCACGTTCTCGATCTCGTACCGGGAATGCAGACCTGGGTGCGCGACCATATCCAGGCACTCTTCGGGCTTGCGGGCTTCGCCTTCGGCGTCTGGAAATGGTGGTGGTATCGCGAGAAGGTGCTGCACAAGCGGCTCGCTACCTATCTCGCGGACCAGAACGCGCGGCTGCACGGGGCAAGACGTGATGTCTTGACACTGATCGAGCGTCCCGGACCGGGGCGAAACTTTGCAGCTCCACTGTTTGCGGTCTGGCCTTTGCGGCGATTACTGAAAGATCGTGGCTGGGCCGGTTTCCTGCCGTGGAGCAGCATCGAGCAGCGCGCGTCACGCCGACTGGAGGGCGCGCAGACCCAAATCAACCGCCGAATGCATACCGCAACAGAGACGCTGAAGCACCATCGAGATCAACTGGCGACGGCGCATATTCTGCACGGGGCGGTGGCAGCGGCCAGGGCGGGGCGACAGACATCGCCGGGCCGTCAAGCCAAGCTGGATCGCGAAGCACTCTCAGCCTTCAGAATGGCACTGCGAATCCCAGGCGACGGGCATCGGCTTGAGGCGCGTGAGTATGAAGCCATTCAACTCAGGCGCTTGCAGCGCTGGGATGAAGCTCGAAAGGCATTCGGAAGACTGGCCATAGTGTCTCGAGACCATCCAGATATCCAACAACGCCGATTGGCGGCCGCTCGCGCCAAGAGGGCATTGGCTGAAATCGAGCAGGCGCTTGCTGTAGCTGGCAGCGCTAACGCTGTCGCACTCATCGAAGAAGCATTGGCAATAGCCGGCAGCCATCTATCGGGCCGATGGCTGACAGTGGAAAAAGCTGAAATGCACTACGTCAACGCCTACATTCGCAACCGCATTGGACATATCGTCGTCGAAGACCGGCAGCTTGACCGTTCAATCGAAGAATATCAGCGCGCATTTAGGGAAGTATCTCGATATTCCTGGTTGTGGAAGCCGGGAGAGCGGCGCCTGAGAGTAACGGCACTTCAGGGACTTCGACGGGCTCAAGCAACGAGGCAGGCTCAGAGACCCACCAGAAAGTACGACACAGCTTGGCTCTACCCGCCCTCAGACGAGCCGCAGAATCCACCCGCCGCCGTAGGCGACGCCGGCAGCAAGAAGTCCATTGGCGAAGCTGCGAAGCAGGACGGAGTTGACGACGCGAAGAAGGCCTAGCTCCTGGGCTTGCCCGTACAGGTGCCCATGCGCAGCGTAGGACAACGAAGCGAGCGCTATTGCGGCGACCGCGATCACGTACGGCGGCATGCCACCATAGCCTGCCAATGCCGCACCGAAGATCGCGAGATATCCCAGCATAGCGCTTATCCTGCGACCGCTATGCCAGCACCAGTTCGGTCGACCCGCATTTAGCCTTTGATTCGGGCCGCCCGAAAACCGCAGCTGTGGATCGACGGCGGCTCGCCCCCAGTGTGACCCTCAAGTCACAAAAAAGCCGGGGGCTCGGGGGTGTCCCCCGAGCGGGGTGCGGGCTCATGCCGAAAGCATGGGTCGAACCAGCGGCCCCGCTTGCGCAGCGAATGCTACTCCGCCGCCAGATGCCCCAGGGCGATCTCCCGCAGCACCCGGCTTTCCATCTCGTAGTCGCCGAGGCGCGATTTGACGAGATCGCCGATGCTGACGATGCCGGCGGGGCGGCTGTTCTCGATGACGACGAGATGGCGCAGGCGGCGGTCGGTCATGATCCGCATGGCCTCGGCGACGGACGTGTCGGGCGCACAGGTCGGCGCGGGCGTTTCCATCACGTCGGCGGCCTGCAGGTGGCCGAGACCGGACTTGTGCTGCGCCAGCGCCTTGATGAACAGCCGGTCGGTGACGATGCCGAGCGTGCGGCCGTTGCCGTCGACCACCACCAGCGAGCTGATGCCATTCTCGTCGAAGCGCTGCGGGATGGCGTCGGCGCGCAGGTGATGATTGACCGTGACGATGCGGCGGCCTTTGACGGCCAGGATGTCCGAGATCTTCATGGACCTCTCCGTAATGCTCCTCGCCCCATCCTTGAGATAGGTGCGGCACAGCACGGATCGAGGGGCGGCGGCGATCACAACACGGCGACTGGGCTCGCGAGCGCCTGTGACTTGCATGTCCTATCCGCCTTGAGCCGGCCCCTTCAACGGTCCATATTCCCGGCATGGCACGACCTCCCAAATCCCCATCCTCGAAAGCAAGTTCCTCCAAACCGCGTCCGTCGCGCGAGCGCTCGGGCAAGCCCTCGCCGCCGCCGGTCGAGACCGAGGCGGGCACGCCCGGCTTCGGCGAGGCGCCGCAGGCGTCGTTCACCGCGACCGGGCCGCTCAGGGCGACGGGTCCGATTTCGGCGCGCGACACCACGGATGCGATCATTCAGCGGCTGCTGGACGTGGGCGGGGCGCTTCCCCACGCAGCGCAAGCAGTCGCCCTTCACCCCGACCCTCTCCCCGCTAGCGGGGAGAGGGGGAAGAACAAGCCCCTCCCGGCACTCCGGGGCGGCGGGCCGCTGCCGCCGCGGGCCGGCGAAAGCTCCGAGCTGACGGCGACGCTCGATGCGCTGCTGGCGAAGCCGGAGGCGCGCTCGGAGAGGGCGCGGGCCCTGCTGCAGCGCCAGCCGTCGATCGCCGAGCATCCCCTGGTCGCGGGGACGCTGCCGGAATACGTGCCGCACCGGCCGGAGCGACCGGAAAAATCGGAAGGCGGCATCACGTTCCAGGTGGTGTCGGAGTACGAGCCGAAGGGTGACCAGCCGACCGCGATCAAGGAGCTGGTCGAGGGCATCACCGCCCAGCACGAGCGCAACCAGGTGCTGCTCGGCGTCACCGGCTCGGGCAAGACCTTCACGATGGCCAAGGTGATCGAGGCGACGCAGCGGCCAGCCCTGATCCTGGCGCCGAACAAGACGCTCGCGGCGCAGCTCTACGGCGAGATGAAGAGCTTCTTCCCGGAAAACGCGGTCGAGTACTTCGTCTCCTACTACGACTACTACCAGCCCGAGGCCTACGTCCCGCGCACCGACACGTACATCGAGAAAGAGAGCTCGGTGAACGAGCAGATCGACCGCATGCGGCACGCAGCAACCCGTGCCCTGCTGGAGCGTGACGACGTCATCATCGTCGCCTCGGTGTCCTGCATCTACGGTATCGGCTCGGTCGAGACCTATACCGCGATGACGTTCACCGTGACGGTCGGCGACAAGATCGACCAGCGCCAGTTGCTCGCCGATCTCGTGGCGCTGCACTACCGCCGCAACGACGCCAATTTCGTGCGCGGCACCTTCCGCGTGCGCGGCGACACCGTCGAGCTGTTCCCGGCGCATTTGGAGGATCGCGCGTGGCGGTTCTCGATGTTCGGCGACGAGATCGAGAGCATCACCGAGTTCGATCCGCTCACCGGCCAGAAGGCGGACGAGCTGAAGCTGGTCAAGGTCTACTCCAACTCGCACTACGTCACGCCGAAGCCGACGCTGCAGCAGGCGATCAAGGCGATCAAGACCGAGCTGAAGCAGCGGCTCGACGAGCTCCACGCCAACGGCCGGCTGCTGGAGGCACAACGGCTGGAGCAGCGCACGCTGTTCGACATGGAAATGATGGAGGCGACCGGCTCGTGCGCGGGCATCGAGAACTACTCGCGCTACCTGACGGGACGCCGTCCCGGCGAGCCGCCGCCGACGCTGTTCGAGTACCTGCCCGACAACGCGCTGGTGTTTGCCGACGAGAGCCACGTCACCGTGCCGCAGATCGGCGGCATGTTCCGTGGCGACTACCGGCGCAAGGCGACGCTGGCCGAGTTCGGATTCCGCCTGCCCTCCTGCCTGGACAACCGCCCGATGCGGTTCGAGGAATGGAACGCGATGCGGCCGCAGACGGTGTACGTCTCGGCGACGCCGGGCAGTTGGGAAATGGAGCAGACCGGCGGCGTGTTCGTCGAGCAGGTGATCCGCCCGACCGGCCTGATCGATCCGCCGGTCCTCATCCGTCCCGCCAAGACCCAGGTCGACGATCTGCTGGACGAGGTGCGGCAGGTGTCGAAGGCCGGCTACCGCACGCTGTGCACGGTGCTGACCAAGCGCATGGCCGAGGATCTGACCGAGTACATGCACGAGGCCGGGATCCGCGTCCGCTACATGCACTCCGATATCGAGACGCTGGAGCGGATCGAGATCATCCGCGATCTCAGACTCGGTGCCTTCGACGTGCTGATCGGCATCAACCTGCTGCGCGAGGGTCTGGACATTCCCGAATGCGCGCTGGTCGCCATTCTGGACGCGGACAAGGAAGGCTTCCTCCGGTCGGAGACCTCGCTGATCCAGACCATCGGCCGCGCCGCGCGCAACGTCGACGGCAAGGTGATCCTGTACGCCGACCAGATGACCGGCTCGATGGAGCGCGCGATCGCGGAGACCAACCGCCGCCGCGAGAAGCAGGTCGCCTACAACACCGAGCACGGCATCACGCCGGCCAGCATAAAACGCAACATCAGCGACATCCTCTCGTCGGTCTACGAGCAGGATCACGTCACCGTCGACGCGGGCGTCGGCGAGGGCGCCACGGCGCACGTCGGGCACAATCTCGCGGCGGTCATCGAGGATCTCGAGAAGAAGATGCGCACCGCCGCCGCCGATCTCGAGTTCGAGACCGCGGCGCGCCTGCGCGACGAGGTCAAGCGGCTGCGCGAGACCGAGCTGGCGGTCGCCGACGATCCGTTCGCGCGCCAGGAGGCGGTGGACGACCGCACCGGCGGCTTCAAGGGCGAGCGCAAGTACGGATCGAGCGCGAACCTGCCGCCACGCACTTCTCCCTCTCCCCGTTCACGGGGAGA
>CAMDBL010000015.1 GCA_945889015.1 Devosia equisanguinis | reverse complement strand
ACTCTATGTCAATGCCGCCCAGAGCCGGGCGCCCTCGCGCGGCGAAACGCTGAAGCATTCGATCGAGTTCTACCGGCGCGCCATCCGCAACAGGCCGATCGTCGAGGCGCACTGGCCGATGGTCAACTTGATCGCGATGGCCAAACGAGGGGGACATGACGGGTTCACCGTCGCCGGCCAGGACGAAGCCGACCGGATGGCCCATCGCATCGTCTCCGAACTCGGTCCCCGCGCTGAACGCGGACAAGATCCCTGGGAACTCGCCAGCATGGGCGAGGCGTTCGTCGCCCTCGGGGACTTCCGCAAGGCGGCCCACTGGTTCGGCCGCTACGCCAACCATTCCCAGGTCACTGCATTTCATCTCGGCAGCACTGTACGCCAACTCGAGGAAATATGGGGGATCAGAGCCGAGGCCCCCTCCGAGGCCGGACAGATGCTGATGGCGCTGAAGACGCGCTTGCTGGCCAAGCGGGGGGGCGAGATCATCCTGACGCAGCCGGAGTGCGCGAGCGTACTGACGCAAAGTGCGCTCGCCAACTCGCCGGTGGCGCAGAGTATCCTCGGCCAGGAGGGGCCGGTACGTTACGAGTGGCTCGCACTCGGGATGCAGCGGCCGCCGTCGATCGCTCGCATCTGCCGCAGCACGGGACTCGCCGAGGGCACCGGCTTCCTGGTCGATCCCAACCAGCTCTCCAGCCGTCTGGCCGCCTTGTTCCCCAACGAGTTGCTCTTGATGACCAACGTCCACGTCATCAGCAAGGGCCAGCATCCCTCGGCAATGACGCCCGACGAGGCGCGCGTTTACTTCGACCACGACGGAGACGAGAAGTCGCATCGGTGCATACCTGTCTGGGAGAGCCCACAGAACGACCTCGATGCGGCCCTGCTCGCGCTCGATCCGCCGGTAAGACCGGCCGAGGTCAGGGCTTGCCCGCTCGCAGAGGATCGGATCTTCGACCAGCTCAGGGCCAGTGCGCTGATGGACCCGGCAGCCGACCGGACCCCGCCGTCGAACGTGTTCATCATGGGACATCCCATGGGGCAACGGCTCTGCCTGTCGCTGCACGATACCGAGGTGCTGGACAAGGGTGCTCCCCCAGGCGGTCGCTTCGAGTATCTGCATTATCGCACGCCGACGCAGCGGGGGCACTCAGGCAGCCCGGTGTTCGACGACAGCGACTGGCGGGTGGTCGCGCTGCATCACGCGGGCAGCGAGAACATCATGATCCGCCGCCTGAGCGATCCGTCGAAGCGCCACAAGGCGAATGAAGGCATCTCAATCAAGGCCATCCGCCGGGAGGTGGAGGCCGCGTTCAAGAACCGAAAACGATAGCAGCATTGGGCCTGCGAATGGCATGAAGCAGGCGAGGTCGCAGCATGTGGCAGAAGATCAGCAGGTGGCTTGATCAGAGAGGGCAGGCGGACCGTTCAGGCTTTTCGGCCCCACCGCCTATGGCGTCGGGCATGCGTGCGCGCTCGGCCAAGCCCGCCTACGACCGCGCGCTGCGGCGGGGGCCGGAGGATTGGCCTGGCGCCGGCGAGACGCTGGGCGTGTTGGCGCCGCGCCTCGCTGGCTGCCACACCTGGATCTATCAGCTCCAGAATATCAACTGGGAGCGCATCGAAGCCTCGATTTCCGACGTGGCCGTGATCGATCTGAGCTCCGACGGCAGCGAGGCGAGCGTATTCAGCACGGGCCAGATCGAGCGCATGCGCTGCAAACCGGGCGGCGGCGACACGACGCTGCTCTGCTATCTGTCGGTCGGGGCGGCCGAGCCTTGGCGCTACTATTGGAATCCGAAGTGGACACGGGCGCGGCCCGGCTGGATGGACGGGGCGCCCGCCGAGTGGTCCGGCAGCCAGCTCGTGCGCTATTGGGATCAGCGCTGGCATGCGATCGTCTACGAGCAGGCCGGCTCGCTGCTAGACCGCATTCTGTCTCTCGGCTTCGACGGCGTTGTGCTCGATGGTGTCGATGCGTTCGAGCACTTCCGCGCCGCCGGCCGACAGAGCGCCCCCGACGAAATGATCGATCTTGTCGCTCGCCTCGGGGCGCGGGCGTGGCAGGTCGCTCCGAATTTCCTGGTCGTGCCGGTGAACGGCGAGGAGTTGCTCGGCTCGCCGCGCTACCGCAGCGTGATCAGCGCCATGATCCGCGAGGACATCCTTTACCGGCCGGACTATTCTACAGGACGCGATGCGGTGATCGAGAACAACGAGCGCATCGTCGCGGGCATCATGAGCGACCTGAGGCTGGCACAGGCCGACGCCATTCCAGTCCTCGCGGTCGAATATCTGCGTGACCAGCTCGCCGACGAAGCAAGGATCGAGCTGGCGACACGGCGCCTGCGGGGTATGAGCCTCGTTCCGACCTTCGCACCCCGCCGCCTCGATCGGCTGACGCCTCCACCTTACCTATAAGAGAGGCGCAGCAAACCAAGGGCGACCGGGCCAACTCAGCTGGGCCGATCAGGGCATGTTGCACCGGGTTTGCCGCTGGCGCTTGTCCTCCTACATTGTCAAACTCGCTGTGATCGCTATGGTCGCGGGGTCCGGGCCTGGAGCCCGGCAAGAACACATCCGCGGAGGATCTCCTCATCATGGCATTCCGTCACTACCTTTCCGTCGCCGCCTCGGCCGCGCTCGTGCTCGCCGGCGCCTCTGGCGCTCAAGCCCAGCAGAAGCAACTTTCGATTGCAACCGGCGGCACCGGAGGCGTCTATTATCCGCTGGGCGGCGGCTTCGGAAACATCATCGGCAAGGAAATCCCCGGCTACACCGCCACCGCCGAGGTGACTGGCGGCTCGGTCGACAACCTGAAACTGATCGGCACTGGCAAGGCCGATCTCGCCTTCGTCCAGGTCGACGCCGCCTGGGACGCCATCAACGGCAAGGACAAGTTCCCGACCAAGCTGCCGGTGCAGGCGCTCGTGGTCATGTATCCGAACCACATGCATGTCGTGACTGTCGACGGCACGGGCATCGCGAAGTTAGAGGACCTCAAAGGCAAGCGCATGTCGATCGGATCGCCCGGCAGCGCCACCGAGGTGTTCTGCCGCCGCGTGCTGGAGGCGGCCGGCATTGACGCCGACAAGGACATCAAGAAGGAGCGCCTCGGCGTCGCCGAGAGCGTCAACGCCATCAAGGACAAGAAGGTCGACGCCTTCTGCTGGGTCGGCGGACTGCCGACAGCAGCCGTGACCGATCTCGCCGCCACGCCCAACACCAAGATCAAGCTGATCGACTACGCGCAGCTGGTCGACAAGATGAACGCCAAGTACGGACCGCTCTATGCTGCGGCGACCATCCCAAAGACGACCTACTCGGGCATGACTGACGACAACAAGAACGTAACCGTCTGGAACATCATGGCGGTCAACGAAAGCATGTCGGAGGATCTGGCCTACAAGCTGACCAAGACCATGATCGAGAAGCGTGAGGATCTCGGCCGGGTGCACAAGGAAGGCCTCAACATCAAGGCCGAGCTACAGTCCAAGAAGCGCGCCGGCATCCCGTTCCACAAGGGTGCCCTGAAGTACTATGCCGAGAAGGGCATCAAGCTCGACTGATCGGTGTATTTTCGCCAATGGTCGTCCGACCCGAGGCATGCGACTGAAGTGAGGGCCCGGCCGCTGGCGGTACGGGCCCTTTCCTTTACTTCCCGCCCTTGGCCTCGATCAGCGCCACCATGCCGGCGAAGCCCCGTGAGCGGGCGAGCATCAGTGGCGACGTGCCTTGCCCATCGGCGAGGTTGGGATCGGCACCGGCCGCGAGCAGTGCCCTCAGGCAGGCCGTATGGCGTGGACCACCGTTGCCGAGGACGATCGATTCGATCAGCGCCGTCCACTTCAGATTGTTGACGTGATCGAGCGGCGCGCCGTTCTCGATCAGCGCCCGCACCACGCCATCATGTCCGAGATGGGCCGCCGCGATCAGCGCTGTTCCCTCGTAAGGACTGGTGATCGCCTTGGCGTCCGCGCCCAGCGAGATCGCCAGCCGCACCATCGCCTCGTCGTCTCGAACAGCAGCGATCGTGACGATGTCGTAGCGACGGGCATCGAGTGCCTTGGGATCGGCGCCGGACTTGATCAGCGCCCGCACGGCTTCCTGGTGGCCACCGTGGGCCGCAACATGCAACGCCGTGCGCTGATGGCCGTCGAGCGCAGCGAGATTCGCGCCGGCAGCCGCAAGCTTCGCGATTTCGGCCGCGTCGCCACGCGCGGCGGCTGCGTGCAGCCCGCTGTAAGCTGCGATCTCGGAAGGGCTCGGCGGCACCTGCGCTTGAGACGGTGCCGGTGGTACCAGCACGAGCACTCCACTCGCCAGCAACAGGAAAGCGCCGCGAACGAGCCGAAAATGAATGAAGGATGACATCGACATTCCGGAAGACTACCGCGGCCGACGCCGGGGCGGAAGCACGCTCGCGCTAAGAGCGCGGGCCTGATCGTTGCGCACCGTCATTGACCGCAACGCCAGCAGGTGCAGGATACGACCGGACGCGATCCCCCGATCCAAGGAGGCCCCATGCAAATCATACTGTACTACGCACCCATCGCCTGCTCACTCGTGCCGTACGTGTCGCTGACAGAAGCCGGCGCGGAGTTCGAAGTCCGCCCGATCAATCTCAAGACCAGCCAGCAGATGAGCCCGGAATACCGTGCGCTCAATCCGAAGCACAAAGTGCCGATGCTGGTGGTCGACGGCCAGTCGCTGACCGAGAACACCGCGATCAACACCTGGATCGCCCGCACGTTCCCCAAGGCAAATCTAATGCCGAAGGATCCCTGGCTCGAGCTGCAGGCGATCTCGCTGATGTCGTGGTGCGCCTCGGGCGTGCACCCGTTCCTGACGCGGCACAACAACCCGGCCAAGGTCTGCGAAGTGCCTGGAGCGGAGGCCAGTGTGCGATCGCACGCGACCGCAGGCCTGATGGACGCACTGAGCTATGCTGAGAAACGCCTCGCCGGGCGCGAGTTCTTCTTCGATCACTTCACCTCGCCGGACGCACACTTCTTCTGGTGTATGCGCCGCGCGCAGCTGTTCGAGATCGAGGAGGTTGCCGAGCTGAAAAATTGCATGGCCCACTTCGAGCGTGTCAAGGCGCGCCCGAGCGTGCAGAAGGTGCTGGCCTTCGAAAAGAGCGTGCTCGACGGCTTCGCCAAGGCGGCTTGACCGAGGCGCCCCGCATCCGGCGCTGAAGATTGGGCCGACGTTCGGGTTCCCCTCCCCAGCGGGGCGGGGAACCCTGTAGTGCCTCATGAACCTGCGGTGGATCGCTGCTGGAGCTTGAAGCACTCAGTCCGGAGGCGTGCGGTCGCCCTCCCCGACAGTGAGTTGCATCAGCACGCTGTCGAGCCAGCGGCCGAGCTTGAAGCCGGTCGAGTGCAAAACCCCGCTGAACAGAAAACCGCAGGCGCGGTGTAGGCCGATCGACCCGGCGTTACCGCTGTCGCCGATCACCGCGATGATCTGGCGGAAACCTCGCCGACCTGTCTCCGCGACGAGACCATTCAGCAATACCTTGCCGACTCCGCGCCGCTGCATGTCCTCGGCGATGTAGATCGAGTTCTCCACCGTGGAGCGATAGGCCGGCCGAGAGCGGTAGACGTTGACGTAGGCGTAGCCGGCAATGCGGCCGTCCAGCGCGGCGACGAGATAGGGATAGCCTGTCTCGATGATCGAAGCGAAACGGCGAGCCATCTCGGCCTCGTCCGGCGGGTCGATCTCGAAGGTCGCGAATCCCGTCAGCACCGCTGGGCGATAGATGGCGGTGATGCCGGGAATATCTGCAGGCGTGGCGGGGCGAATGATGGGGGCGTTCGTCATCTGCTCATCGGCTGTCTGGGGCGGAATCCACGCAAGTGACAGCAGCACCGCCTCCGGCGCAAGTTCCGGCGTTGTCACGCGCCGCTTGGCCCACCGGCCAGCACTGCTAAGATTGAAGGCATGATCGAATCCCGAAACATCATCGGCGTGGTGCTGGCCGGCGGCCTTTCGCGACGCATGGGCGGTGGCGACAAGGGTCTGCTGCCACTCGCCGGCCGTTCCATGATCGCCGAGGTCGTGGCCCGGCTCGCCCCCCAGGTCTCGCGTATCGTCATCAACGCCAATGGTGATCCCAGCCGGTTCGCCGAGCTCGGACTTCCCGTCGCCCCCGATACTGTCGAGGGCTTCGTCGGACCGCTGGCCGGCGTGCTCGCGGGTCTCAGGTGGACAGCGGCAAACGTATCGGCAGTGACCCACGTCGTCAGCGTGTCGAGCGATGCGCCGCTGCTGCCGCCCGATCTCGTCGCCAAGCTGACGGACGCGATCGGCGAGGGACAGGGCAGCATCGCCATGGCGCGCTCGGCGGGCGAGCTGCATCCGGTGATCGGACTGTGGCCGGTGCGGCTCGCGGACGATCTCGACGCCGCATTGCGCGCGGGCCTGCGCAAGGTTTTGCACTGGACCGACCGTCACGGGACGGTGGCAGTGGATTTCCCATTCGTGCCGATCGGCGATCGCGAGGTCGATCCATTCTTCAATGCCAACACGCCGGAGGAACTCACCGAGCTTCGCGCGCTGCTGGCGAGCGGGTGATCGCGTGGAAGAAAAACCAATTAAAGGCCACATCCCCGTGATCGGCATTGCCGGCTGGAAGAAATCGGGCAAGACGACGCTGACGGTTCGTCTCGTCGCCGAGCTGACCCGGCGCGGGCATCGCGTCGCCACCGTCAAGCACGCACACCACGCTTTCCAGATCGACGAGGGAGCGACAGACAGCGCGCGTCACCGGCGGGCGGGTGCGGCCGAGGTCGCGATCGTGTCGGGCGCCCGGTGGGCGATCGTGCACGAGCTGGTGGATGCAGAACCAGAGCCCAACCTCGCAGATGTGCTGAGCTGGCTCGCTCCCGCCGACATCGTCGTGGTGGAAGGCTACAAGTCCGCGCCGATCCCCAAGATCGAGGCGCGCCGTACCGAGGCGCGTCAGCACACACCGCTGGCGGACGGCGATCCCGACGTCGTGGCCATCGCGGCGGATCACGCGGTGACGGACGCGCGGCTTCCGTTGTTCGACCTCGACGACATTGCCGCCATTGCCGACTTCGTCGACCGGACTGTGGGGCCGCTGAAAAGGTCACGGGGATGAAAGATCAACAAACCTCGGCGGAACTCCCTTTCGCCTCGTGGGGCGGGGGCGCACGGTACAGGTGCAAAGGATGGCTCCTCGCGTTCGCAGCTGCGGTCGCGTTGGTGCTCTTGCTGGCGGCACCGGGGCATGCCCAGCCCAGGAAGCCCCACGTGCCCATCGGCATCGATCCGGGCGGCGTTATGATCGTGATCGCCGCCGACACCGGCTTCGACTACACGCAGAAGGACATTGCAGGCCGCCTCGCGCGCGACGGCGAGGGAGAGCTGATCGGCTGGGATTTCGTCGACGAGGACCGCAAGCCCTATGCACCGGCGGCGAGCGCTCCGCAGTCGACCGACTTGGCGCGCTCGATTCTGGCGGAGACACCGCTCGCGCGCCTGGCCGTTTTTCGCGCCAAACCCGGCGACAAGATCGCAATTGGAAGGCTCGCCGTCTATGCGGCCCGCAGCCAGTCACGGATCGCCCTGGTGGTGAGCGCCAGCACAGAGCGCAGCGACTGGGAGGCATTCACGGAGGCCGTCGCCCACTACAAAGGCATGCTCGTGATCGTGCCGTCCGATCCCGCGATCCCGCCCTATCCGGCAGCACTCGGTCTCGAGAACATTCTGACGGTCACGACAACCGAGAGTGCACCTGCGGCGCGGCCGCCCGACCGGCGTCCCGCCGATCTGGCGATCGAGACCGGCGGCAAGGACGCCGTTTTTGCCGCCGCCCGAATCGCGGCGTTCGCGGCCCGCCTCGTTGCAGCAGAACCATCGCTCGATGGCGTGGCCCTCAAGGCACGCATCCTCGGCCACGCGCCTCCGTTGCAAGCCCCATCAAGAGACGGCGCCGCGACACCGCGCTGAATTCGAAAGACATTCGCAACGGCCGACCAACGAAGGATGCACTTGCACCTTGAATCGCACGGACGGCGCACGTAAGTGTTCGCGCCAGCCTGGGGCGCATGTCGCGCTCCCGGGCATGACGCCATGAAGGGACTGCACATGGGCTACAAGGTCGCCGTCGTCGGCGCCACGGGCAACGTGGGCCGCGAGATGCTGAACGTGCTCGCCGATCGCAAGTTTCCGGTCGACGAGGTCATTCCGCTCGCTTCACGCCGCTCGATCGGCACGGAAGTTTCTTTCGGCGACAAAGTGCTCAAGTGCAAGGACCTTGAGAATTTCGACTTCACCGGCGTCGATTTCTGTCTGATGAGCGCCGGCTCGGGCCCCTCCAAGGAGTGGAGCCCAAAGATCGGCGCCAAGGGTTGCATCGTCATCGATAATTCCTCGTGCTGGCGCTACGATCAGAACGTGCCGCTGATCGTGCCCGAGGTGAACGGCCACGTGCTGGACGCCTACATGGCAAAGCCGAACCGCATGAATATCATCGCCAACCCGAACTGCTCGACTGCGCAGATGGTGGTGGCTTTGAAGCCGCTGCACGACGCGGCGACCATCAAGCGGATCGTGGTCTCGACCTACCAGTCCGTCTCGGGCGCGGGCAAGGAGGCGATGGACGAGCTGTTCCTGCAGACCAAGGGCAAGTATGTCCCCGGGCAGGAGGTCGAGCCGAAGAAGTTCACCAAGCAGATCGCGTTCAACGTCATTCCTCAGATCGACGTCTTCATGGAGGACGGCTACACGAAAGAGGAATGGAAGATGCTGGCCGAGACCAAGAAGATCATGGATCCCAAGATCAGGGTCACGGCCACCTGCGTGCGCGTCCCGGTGTTCGTCGGCCATGCCGAGTCGGTCAACGTCGAGTTCGAGCGCCAGATGACGGTTGCCGAGGCCCGCTCCATCCTGCGCGAGGCGCCGGGCGTGCTCGTCGTCGACAAGCGCGAGAACGGTGGATATGTGACTCCGGTCGAGGCGGCGGGTGATTACGCCACTTATGTCAGCCGCATCCGCGAGGACGCCACCGTCGAGCACGGTCTGGCGATGTGGATCGTGGCGGACAATCTGCTCAAGGGCGCAGCGCTCAACACGGTGCAGATCGCAGAGACGCTGATCGAGCGCAATTTGATGAAGAGGGCGGCGTGAGCGAAACGGCTGCATGAATGACCGCGGCCGGACATTGTCCCTCACCATGAGCGCGAACAAAAAAGACCCGTTGAACAGGCAGCCTCGGCAACCTGTTCAACGGGTCCCTTCGCACGAGCACTCGCTTCTCGCCGAGACGAGCCCGGCGAAAGCCAGTTCCGTTCACTTCTTCAGATCTGCATCGATCTGATTGAGCGACTGAACGATCGTATTCAGATCGCTGATGAACCGATCGCGTTGCGCGGTCGGCAGGACAGCGAGAATGCGGTCGTCGACGCGCTTGGCCATCGGCTCAGCATTCTTCAGAACTCGCCAACCCTCATCCGTGAGCTTGACGGCGTAGGCTCGCGCGTCCTCTTTCGTCCGGCGACGCTGCAGCAGGCTCTTCTTGAGCATGCGGCGAACGATGTCGGCAAGCGTTGAACGATCAATGCCGGTCTTGTCGACGAGATCGGTCTGACTCAAGCCTTCATTCTGCGATACAGTGACGAGCACTGCAAACTGGCGGGGCGTGAGGTCGCCGCCGGCCATCTCGGCCTGGAAGATATCGCCGGCACATTGGCCGGCACGATGCAGAAGGTGGATCGGTGACCGCTCGAGGCGGCCCGAAGTGGTTTCACGTGCCATGTTTCTCTGTCTTTATCCGTTAGCGCCAAACGGAGGAGTGTGGGCCGAACCAGTGCCCCTATTCCGAACAGGAGAAGGACCGACCACGACTCGCAGACAATACGAGTTCTCAAAATTGGTCAAGTTAAGTCTCTAATTCGATCAATGTTTGCTGAGCTTTTGCACCAATCTGGCACAGGATCATTCAACTCGTGAAAGATCTGCCGATGCGTGATGCGCTCGCTGGATTACTCATTCCATTCAACGGAAATGCATCGGGCGGAAATTCGCGATACGCCCGATCGATCGCGAGATCAGCGCTTTGCCGGCAACTCGTAGCGCTTCAGCAGGCCTATTTGGGCGATCGCGAACACAACCGTGAGTGGCATGATCCCGAAGAGCTTGAAACTGATCCAGAAGTCGGTCGAGAAGCCGCGCCAGACGGCCTCGTTGAGTACGGCCAGCACGACGAAGAAACAAGCCCACCGGAACGTGAGTTGCCGCCAGCCATCCTCGGTCAGTCGGAAAACCTCGCCGAACAGATACTTGAGCAGCGGCTTGCCCATCGCGAGGCCGCCGAACAGGAACGCCGCGAAGATGGCGTTCACGATCGTCGGCTTCATCTTGATGAACAGCTCGTCGCGCAGCACCAGCGTCAATCCGCCGAAAACCAGCACGAACGCACCCGAGATCAGCGGCATCACAGGAATGCGACCGTAGATGGCGCGCGAGGCGACCAGGGCGATTAGCGTCGCGACCATGAAGCAGCCGGTGCCCCAGAAAATCGCGGCGTTGGGATCAGAAATGAATTTCCCGGCCTGCGAGTTGACGACGAAGAAGACGACGAGCGGACCTAGCTCCAGCAGCATCTTGCCGAGCTGGGCACGCTCGGCCTCCTGCTGGTGTACCTGCTCGGACTGATCTGACATCGCGTCACGCTCCCGAAATGGCGCAGCGACGTTACCGCTGCGAGAAGAGCATACCTACAACAGCCATCGAAATGGCCATGAAAATCAGTCGCTGACGCTGTGCACACCTACTCCGCGGCGGACGAGCGCACCATCGCCGCAGATGGCTTGAAGCCGCCGGTCGTACTGAACTCGGCCGCGTCCTTTCGGCCAGAACCGGCATGAGCACCGTCGAGGTCTGTCCCATGAGCCGGATCGTCCGGCGGCAGCCGGTGCTTCTGCATCAGTCGCGTCAGGTACCACGCATAAATTCCGGTCAGCGGCATGATGATCAGGATCTTGAATAGGATCCAGACGCTGACTCCGTCGATGTCGCGGCCTAGCACGCTAAAGGTCTCGTCGGTCGGGAAGGCGAGACGCACCGCCTCGTTGGCGACAGCGGTGAACATGAAGAACCAAGCGAAGCTGAAGGTGAAGCGGTCCCATCCCTCTGGCGTGTAGTGGAACGTCTTCTCGAAAACGTAGCCGAAGAAGTTCCGGCGCAGCAGGAGCGCGCCGCACACGAAGCCGATCAGGACCGCGCCGACGCAGATCGTGCCAGTCGAGGTCGAGGCCGCGGAGATCAGCTCGGCAAAGCCGTCTGCCTGGCCGGAATACGTCAGATAGGCGAACTCGAGAGCAGCACCGACGACCGCGATCAGCGCGACCGAGATTGCTGATGTACGGCTGGAGACACCGTGGCCTGCCTGCAGACCGCCGAACAGCACGCCGGCAAACAGGGCGTTGAAGATCGTGACCTTGATCTGCACCCACATCGGGTTGCCGGTGACGAGCGTCAGCATTCCAAAGAAGACGGTTACGCTGGAGGCGATCAATGGAAAGATCGGCAGCCGACCGAGGACCATCCGCATCACGCCCATGGCGATGACGGTGGTGATCAGCAGCGCCCAGGTTCCCGCGTTGATGCCGGCCGCCGCGTTGACGACGAACATCGTCACCAGCGGTCCAAACTCCGAAAGGATGTTGACCGTCTGCTCCGCATTGAACGGATAGATTCGTTTGATCCCCTTCGCCATCCGTCCTTTTCCTTTCTCGCCGCGATCGCGCCCGGTATCCGGTGCGCGACCCCTCCCTCGTTTCGTTCGTCTAACTGAGCGCGATCGCGCGAGCGAACTCGTTCGCATCGAAAGCCTGCAGGTCGTCGATTCCCTCGCCGACGCCGATCGCGTGCACCGGCAAACCGAACTTGGCGGCGATGGCGACCAGAATTCCACCGCGTGCCGTACCATCCAACTTGGTCATGACGAGGCCGGATACCCCGGCCCGCTCGCGAAACACCTCGACCTGCCCGAGCGCGTTCTGTCCCGTAGTCGCGTCGAGCACGAGCAGTACGTCGTGCGGCGCGGTGGGATCGAGCTTGCGGAGCACGCGCACCACCTTCTCGAGTTCGTCCATCAACGCCTGCTTGTTCTGCAGCCGCCCGGCGGTGTCGATCAAGAGCACGTCCGAGCCAGCTGCCTGGGCGTCCTTGAGCGCATCGAAGGCTAGACCCGAGGAATCCGCACCGACCGGGCGGGCGACCACGGGCGCACCGGTCCGCTCGCCCCAGATTTTGAGCTGCTCGACGGCAGCCGCGCGGAACGTATCGCCGGCCGCCATCATCACCTTGTGGCCCTGACGGCGGAACTGGGCTGCGAGCTTGCCAATGGTGGTGGTCTTGCCGGTACCGTTGACGCCGACGACGAGGATCACATGTGGCTTGAGATCGGGTCGCACGACCAGCGGCCGAGCGACCGGGGTCAAGACGCGGCTGACTTCGCTCGCCAGGACACTGCGCACGTCCTCGGCCGAGATCCCCTTCTCGTAACGGCCTTTCGACAAGGTCTCCGTGATACGCATCGCGGTGTCGACACCAAGGTCGGCCTGGATCAGCAAATCTTCAAGATTTTCAAGCGTATCAGCATCCAGCTTCTTTTTCGTGAAGAGGCCGGTAATACCCTCTGTGAGCTTGCTCGAGGTCTTGGTCAGTCCCGATTTCAGGCGCGAGAACCAGCCTTGCTTGGCGGGAGGCTCCGGCTCGACGGCTGGGACAGGAAGGGGCGGGGCCGCCACCGTCTCCGGCTCGGTAGCCGGCTTGACGGGTGGATCGATTTCCGGCTGCGTCGCATGCGCAACCTCCACCTCGATCTGCGTCTCCACCTCGGACCCGATCTCGGTCACCTTGGCGTCGGAGGCAGGTTCGGACGCGGAGACGTCTTCGAGTGGCGGCGAGGGCGTCTCGGCAGGCTTTTCCGGCTCATCCGAGGCGTCCGTTCGGCCGAACAGGCGACCAAACAAACCACGGCGCTTGGGCGGGGTCTCGGTCACGCGACCACCTCGCCTGCGAGCCGTCCCGAGAGGCGGCGCCCGTTCGAGCCGGTGACGCGGGCCTCGACCAGCATGCCTTCGGACGCCTCCAGGCCGGCTATCTTGATCTCGGCGAACTGCTCGGTGCGCCCGAGGCCGAAGCGTTCCATCAGCACCGAACAGGTGCTGCCCACCCGCGAGTCGAGGTACGCCGACAAGGCTGCATCGCCACGGCTGCGCAGCCGGGCGGCGCGCTCCTTGACGACCGGCGACGCCACTTGCGGCATCCGAGCCGCCGCGGTGCCCTTGCGAGGCGAGAACGGGAAAACGTGCAGGAACGTCAGGCCACAGTCCTCCACGACGTCGAGCGTCCGCGCGAACATTGCGTCGGTTTCGGTCGGGAAGCCAGCGATAAGATCAGCCCCGAGTACAACGTCCGGCCGTGCTCGCCGCACCTCGTTGCAGAACCGCACCGCGTCCGCGCGAGAATGTCGGCGCTTCATGCGCTTCAGCAACATGTCGTCGCCCGCCTGCAATGACAAATGCAGGTGCGGCATCAACCGCGGCTCACCGCCCAGCGCCTCGATCAGATGGACGTCCATCTCGGCCTGGTCGATCGAGGACAGTCGGAGGCGCTTCAACTCGGGCACATGCCGCAGGATCTGCTTCACCAGCCGGCCGAGCGAAATCTCGCCGGGCAGGTCGCTGCCGTAGGAGGTGATATCGACGCCGGTCAGAACGACCTCGCTGGCGCCGGCCTCGACCAGCTTGCGGACTTGCCCGACCACCTCGCCGGCTGGAACCGAGCGCGAAGGACCGCGGCCGAAAGGGATGATGCAAAACGTGCAGCGATGATCGCAGCCGTTCTGGACCTGCACATAGGTCCGTGCGCCGCTGCCGAAGCCGTCGATCAGGTGCAGTGCGGTCTCCTTGACCGACATAATGTCGTCGACGACGACGCGCTGGCTGCCAGAAAGGCTAAGCGCCTTGTAGGTCTCGGCCCGCATCTTGTCGGCATTGCCGATGACGTGGTCGACCTCGGGCAGCGCTGCGAACTGCTCGGGCTCGGTCTGGGCAGCGCAGCCGGTGACGATCAGGCGGGCATTGGGCTGCTCGCGACGGAGCCGGCGCACAGTCTGGCGGGCCTGTCGGACGGCTTCGGCCGTCACGGCACAGGTGTTGACGATCACCGCGTCCTCGATCCCGGCGGCGAGCACGTGACGGCGCATCACCTCGGACTCGTAGGCGTTGAGACGACAGCCCAGAGTTATGACAAGCGGCTCGGACATCGGATGAACGTTGGCACCATCAGAAGTAAGGTCAGGTCGTAGATCACTAAGGCAGCGGAACTAGCGTTGCGTGCAGGCAGACGGCGGATCTAGGCCCAGTGGCCGACGGGGCAAAACACAAGACCGGAGAAACACGCGCATTCGGACCCAAGTCACACCAACAGCCCTGAATGACGATGCGGACGAACGTTAGTTAGGCTGACAGTGTGGCAAGTGCTAAGCCCCGCGTCGATTGGCTCGCTTTCCCGCGAAACGTTGCAGCGGCGACACGACGCAATCTTCTCAAGCCGAACGCCCCGCTCACGCCTCGGGCAGCATCACCTCGCCGGCATACTCGTCCTCGGCCGGCCCGGTCATCAGGATACGGTTGCGACTGGTCCATTCGATCAACAGCACGCCGCCCGGCAGGGTGACCGCGACCTTGCGGTCGGTCTTGTCGAGTCGAACGGCGCAAACGGCGGCGGCGCAGGCCGCGGTGCCACAGGCCTTGGTCAGCCCAGCGCCGCGCTCCCAGGTCCGCAGCCGGATCGCGGCGCGCGAGACGACCTGGGCGAGCGAGATGTTGGCTCGGTCGGGAAAAAGCGGGTGGTTCTCGAGCAGCGGCCCGAAGCGGCCCAAATCATAGGCATCCACATCGTCGACCCAATAGATGGCGTGCGGATTGCCGACGTTGACCACCGACGGCGTGTGCAGTACGGGGGCATCCATCGGTCCGATTTGCAGTTCGATCCGGCGCGTGTCGTGGAAAGGGTCGCGCAAGGGAATGTCGGCCCAGCCGAACTTGGGCTCGCCCATGTCGACCGTGATCGAGCCGATGCCGTCCACTGTGACATCGAGGATGCCGGCATCGGTCTCGAATTTCAATATGTTACGGCCTTTTTCGGAGGCCATGAGCCAGCCGATGCAGCGGGTGCCGTTGCCGCAGGCGGCCGAAAGCGATCCATCGGAATTGTAGATGCGGACGAAGGCGTCGGTGCCCTTCGTGCGCGGATCGTGCAGCACCATCATCTGATCGAAGTGCGATCGGGGAGCTTCGGCGACGGCGCGCGCCTCGGCTTGCGTCAGCACCTGCGTCTGGCCGCGCAGATCGACCACGACAATCTCGTTGCCGAGGCCGTTCATTTTGCGGAAGGGCAGCTTGCGTGCCGGAGTGGGGGGGGATGCTGGCGAACTCATGGCCGTGATATAGGCGTTGGGCGCGGCACACGGCAAGCCGCAGCCCGGCGTCCCGCCTCCTTCGACCCGGCCGAGACCGTGACCGTGTCGTATTCTTCTGAGGATGTGGCTGGCCCGCAATAGGCAACGTCCCCGTCTACTCCTACCGTCTCGGCGATCTCATCGTGATCCTTGTCGGCGGGTTCGTAGCGTTGGCGTTCTTGGTAAATGCGATAGCTCGTGTGCGAAAATCAGGCCAAGGCGCCTGGACATCGCCTCGTATCGGCGTGCTGCTCGGAACCAGCATGTTGATGGCCGCGTGTGCGTTGCGTGCGCCAGAGCCCGGCGACACCATCCACGTGGCCGACATCATCAATTCGGTGAAGTGTGGCCTCGCCGAGGCGATGCGCACCGACGCCGGACGGCGCCGGTTGCCGGGCACGATCGCGACGGTGGAGCTTCAGCTCAAGGTTGCGGACACCCGCTCGGCGAGCGTCAATAGTCCATCGGTCACCGGCCCGGTCATTTTCGCCTGGATGGGTCCGAGCGTTTTGCCGACGCTGTCCGCGACCACGACGCAGTCGTTCACCGTCGATACGACGATCAACCTGACCTACAAGCTGGACGCTCCCAACACCGCCGCCTGCGACGCGGCCGGCGTCGACGTCACCGACAAGCTCGGGTTCGCCCGCTGGCTCGGCGACATCGTCGCAGGGTTGTCGAAGGTGTCGCCGAGGGGCGCGCGCGGCACACTCGACCGCCTGACCTACGATGCCACTTTCGCAGTCACGCGGGACGCCGTCGCGGGCGCCAGCGTCAAGGTCGTGTTCGTCGACGTGGGCGCCAATGCCGGTCGCGGCCGCTCGGATACGCAACGCCTGAAGATCGTCATCTCTGGACCGAGCGGGCTCGCCGCGACGCCGGAAAGCGTGTCCGGGATGCGCGGAACGCCGTCCGGCCGCATTCCGAGCCTCAGCTCGTCCGCGCCCGTGAGCCGCTAGCCTACACGCTGGACAGGACTGAGCCTCTATCGACCAGCCCCCCCGGTCCGTTGAGCGCGTCCGCGCCGATCGCAGGTCATCGCACACGCTCGCGGGCGATCAGATCCCGACGCCATCGCCGCCAGCCGCGTTTTCGCCCGTGGGGTCCTCGCTGGCGGGCCTGGACGATGCGGCCACTTTCTGACCGCCACGCGAAACCACCACCATCGCCGGCCGGAGCACGCGATCCTCGATGATATAGCCGGACTGGAACACCTGCAGCACGGTGCCGGTCGCGACCTCGGCGTTCTCCTGCTCCATCACCGCCTGATGCTGGTGTGGATTGAAGGTCTCCCCGGTCGGATCGATGCGGCGCACGCCGTGCTTCTCGAGAACCTTGAGGAACTCGCGCTCGGTCATGGCGACGCCTTCCTGAAGCGCCTTCAGCGTCGGGTTGTCGACGAGCGCGTCCTCCGGCACCGACTTCAGGGCGCGCTCGAAATTGTCGGCCACGCCGACCACATCACCTGCGAACTTGGAAATCGCGTACTTGGCCGTGTCGAGCTTCTCGCGCTCGCCGCGCTTGCGCATGTTCTCCATCTCGGCGCGGACACGAAGCACCTGATCCTTTTCCGCCTCCTGATGAGCGCGCAGCTTGTCGTTCTCCTCCTGCAGAGCGGCGATGATCTGCTTGAGCTGCTCCGGGCCCATTTCAAGACCGAAAACCTCGCCGTCGTCGGCAACAGCCCCGGTGGCACCGGCATCGGCCTGGTTTGCGGCCTGGGACGCTGCGCCCGCGCCGGACTCGTTGTTGTCGTGCTGCATCTCGACTCCGCTGATTGCGTAGAGCGTTGCGTAGGGCAAGTGGCCGGTGGCGACCGGACCCGAACCAGGTGCTGTGGCGCAGGAATGCGCGACGGCCAGCCACCGGCAAAGACCGCGTCGGATATCATGCGGCGGCGCAAAAAAATCAAGTCAGAAGCCGCCCGATCAACCGCGCCGTATAGTCCACCATCGGGATGATGCGGGCATAGTTGAGGCGGGTCGGCCCAATCACGCCGAGAACACCCACCACGTTGCGGGTCTTGTCCTGGAACGGCGCCACGATCAGCGAAGAGCCCGACAGCGAGAACAGCTTGTTCTCGGCACCGATGAAGATGCGCACGCCGTCCGCGGTCTCGGCGAGCCCGAGCAGGCGGATCAGCTCCTGCTTGCTCTCCAGATCGTCGAACAGCTGCCGGATTCGCTCCAGATCCTCGACCGCGTTGACGTCCTTCAACAAGTTCGCCTGGCCGCGCACGATCAAGCTCTTTTGGTCGCCCAGCGCACCGGACCACTCCGCCATCCCGGCCTTGATCACCTTCTGGGTGAGGATGTCGAGTTCTGCCTTGGCGGTGGTCAGCTCGGCCTCGATCGTCGAGCGCGCCTCGGCCATGGTCAGGTTGCGGATGTGGGCGTTGAGGTAGTTGGTCGCCTCGGTCAGCGCCGAGGGCGGCAACCCAGCAGGCAGGGCGATAATGCGGTTCTCGACGCTGCCGTCCTCGCCAACCAGCACCACCAGTGCCTTGGTCGGCTCCAGCGGCACGAACTCGATGTGCTTCAGCCGGCTCACCTGCTTGTCGGCCAGCACCACACCCGCACAATGCGAAAGGCCCGAGATCATCTCGCCGGCCTCGGTCAGCACCTGATCGATCGATTGCGCCCGCTTGATGCCGATCTGCGCCTCGATCTGCTTGCGCTCCTCCTCGGTCAGATTGCCGATTTCGAGCAATCCGTCGACAAACATCCTGAGCCCGGATTGCGTCGGCATCCGCCCTGCGGAGGTGTGGGGTGAATATATCAGGCCGAGCTGCTCGAGGTCTGACATGACGTTGCGGACCGAGGCCGGCGACAGTGTCATCGGCAGCCCGCGCGACAAATTCCGCGATCCGACCGGCTCACCGGTGGCGAGATAGGTCTCGACGATCATGCGAAAGATAGCGCGGCTGCGGTCGTTGAGCTTGCCGAGATCGGAAGGTCCTGTGGTCATGAGGTCGCTGGTCGTCTCCTGGTCCGGACTACGCCTGACGGCAATCCTAGTGCGGTTGTCGCGGTTGCACCACCTCGGGCGAGGTTCGAGTCTGCAAGTAGGTCGCCGGCGGCCGCCGGCCAATGGGAGAGCGAGATCAGGGCAGCAGGATCAGCTATAGGCGGAAGCCGAAGGCGCAGACGTCCAGAAAGCGCGCATTTTCCCAGAAACTGTCTAAATCAACGCGTGCTGCCTGAAGAACATATCTAGCCGCCAGCTTTCAGCCCCACCAGGAACCCGTGCAGATCCTCGGTCATGTGGTGGATATGCTCGGGCGGCTCTTTCCAGGTGTTGATCTTGAGCTGCACGGGATGGTCGATGTAGGTCGAGTGGACAAGCACGGTGGTCATGCCCAGTGCATGCGGCGCCTCGAGATTGTGTGGCATGTCCTCGAACATCGCGGACTGCAGCGGGTCGACGGCGTGCGCCTTCAGCATGTCGTTGTAGGCCGCCGCCTCGGGCTTTGGCACATACTTGGAACTCTCGATATCGCAGATATCCTCGAATAGATCGAGAACGCCGAGCTTGGCCGCCACCTGCTCGGCGTGCCGGCGTGAGCCGTTGGTGTAGATCAGCTTGCGGCCCGGGAGTGCATCGATCGCCGTTCGCAGCTCCGGGTGCTCCTTCACCGGCGCGAGATCGATGTCGTGAACATAATCGAGGAAGGGCTTGGGGTCGATCTTGTGGACCAGCATCAGTCCGTTGAGGGTGGTGCCGAACTGACGGTAGTAGGTTTTCTGCAGGTGGCGCGCCTGCTCGAACGAGACGCCGAGCAGGCGAGCGACGAACTCACCCATCTTCTGGTCGATCTGCGCGAACAGATTGCAGTCCGAGGGATACAGCGTGTTGTCGAGATCGAAGATCCACACGCGCGTGCGATCGAAGCCGCGCCCGACGCGCTCTGGGGCCAGTACCGAGCCGCGTGCCCCGTCTTCTGTCGGTTGATCGCCTTGCGCCATTGCAGCTGATACCTGCTACCGATTTCAGACTATCCTACGGCCTTCCCCGCCTCGCCGACCAGCGTGCCGACGCCGTGCTCGGTGAACAATTCGAGCAGAACGCAGTGCGGTACCCGGCCGTCGATCACCACAACCGCCTCGACGCCGGACTCGACCACCTCGATGCAGCCTTCCACCTTCGGGATCATGCCGCCGGTGATGGTGCCGTTGCGGATCAGCTTGCGCGCCTCCTCGATCGTGAGCTGCGGGATCAGCTTCTTGCTCTTGTCGAGCACGCCTTCGACGTCGGTCAGCAGCAGCAGCCGCTTGGCCTTCATGCGCGCGGCGAGCGCGGAGGCGAAGGTGTCGGCGTTGATGTTCAAGGTCTGGCCTTCGCGCGAGACACCGACCGGAGCGATCACCGGAATCAGGTCTGACTTGGAGATCACCTCGACGATGTGCGGGTTGACCTCCTCGGGGTCGCCGACATAGCCGATGTCGACCGCCTGCATGATGTTGGACTCGGGATCCGGCATTTCGGTGATCCGCTTGGCGATCAACAGGTTGGCGTCCTTGCCGGAGATGCCGACCGCCTTGCCACCCTGCTTGTTGATCGCCGAGACGATCTCCTTGTTGATGGCGCCAGCGAGCACCATCTCCACGACTTCGACCGTCGGTTTGTCGGTCACACGCAGCCCGTGCTTGAACTCGGACTTGATCTCGAGCTTTTTCAGCATTGCCGCGATCTGCGGGCCGCCGCCGTGCACCACGATCGGATTGATGCCCGACAGCTTGAGATAGACGATGTCCTGGGCGAAGGCTTCCGTCAGCTCCGGCGAGCCCATCGCATGACCGCCGAACTTGATGACGACGGTCTGCTCGTCGTAGCGCACGAGATAGGGCAGCGCCTCTGCCAGGATGCGCGCCTTGTCGTGCGCCGTGACGTGAGCCGGCGTGGACGCGGCAGCGGGCTCCTTCGGCTCCTTGGGAATGGTCATCGCGGGATCTCGCGCATCGAAGTGGGGCCTGGGGACGGGTCAGCGGCGCCCGCCGGGCGGTGCCGCACCTCGCGGGAGGTCTTATACGCGCACGGGCGAGCCCTCAACGGATTTCCCTCACAATCCGATGGCAGGGTGTGTGGCGAAGAATGTCGGATGCCGTGGTGCCGCTGCAACGGCAAATCAGCTAAGTTTCGGCCGCGCGGAGAAGATTCGTGGCAGGTCCGAGCCTCGCGAGGGGATTGCGAGGACTGCCGGGCTTGGTGCGGACGGCCGCGAAGGAGAGCTTGATGTCGCAATCGATCGCCGAGGAGTTGGCGCGCGTACCGATGTCGCCAAACCTGATGGCGACACTGACGCGGGCGGCCGACTGCGCGCGCCAGCAGGGCCATGGCCGCGTCACCCTCGAGCACGTGCTGCTGGCGCTGACCGAGGACAGCGACGCAGCCCTCGTGCTGCAGGCGAGCCAGGTCGCGACAGAGCCGCTCACGGCCGACGTGTCGACGCATCTGACCAGTCTGGAGCCTACCGGGGGCGACGGGCAGATCGCCATCTCCCCCGAGCTGAAACGAGTGCTCGAGGCCGCCGCGGCGGCGGCCCAGCAGGGGCGCCGGCAAGTCAACGGCGCCATCGTGCTGGCCGCCATCGTCGGCGAGGGCAAGAGCACCGCGGCGCAGATGCTGCGCGCGCAGGGCCTGACCTTCGAGCATGCGATCAAGGCGCTGCAGCGCTCGTCGCGTCCGCAGCCGGCAAAGGGTGCGCCACGAGCGGCCCCCGCGACACCGGCTGGAACCAACGCGCCGCCGCCCATGCCCCCCGACGTACCCAAGGCGCCGCCGGAGTCGCGAACCGGTCCGCCACCGCTGGCGCCTGCCTCGGTTGCCCCCGATACCCCAGCGCCGGCCGCGGCGCGTCAGGAGCCCGACGCACCTCAGCGCGCCGCACCACCCTCCGTGGAGGCAACCGCCGGCGAGTGGGGCCCCGCCGATCAGGAACAGCCCGCCGAACCGAGCGCGCCGACTGTGCCGCCGCCGCGTCCGGTGCCCCCGGTATTGCCTGCGACGCCACGGACCGCGGCGCCTGGCCCTTCCCCCGTCCACGTGGCGCCTTCACCTCCACAGCCGGCACCGTCCGCGCCGATCTCAGCTCCGAGGCCGACTGAGCCCTCGTGGCAGCCGGCTTCGCTGCCACGCGAAGAGCCCTCGACGGCACCGCCCGCGCGCCATGATCAGCGCACACGGCCGCCGGAACCGACGCCGGACTTCTATGACCGGAGTCCTGAGCCGGCCTACGATCCGGAAGATCAGGCTCCCGCGTACGGTCAACAGCAGTTCCCGGCGCCGGCAGAAGCGCCCTACATGCCGCAGCAAGGCTACGAGCACGGGCCGAACGGTTACCCTGCCCCGGCCGACGTACCGTGGCAGCCACCGGATCAGGCCTACGGCGTACCTCAGCAGCCGGCACCGTATCCGTCGAGCCAAGGCTATCCCGCTCCCGCCGCTCCCACCGGCTACGGGCACGGGCCCGACCCACATCGCGGCCCGGCGCTGCCGGCGCTAGCCGACGCTCACCGCGACTGGCCCCAGGCCGCCAGCGGACAGTTGATTGAGAACATTCCACGCACGATCCGTGTCGATGTTCCGGTGACGGTGGAGGTCCGGCTCGTCGGAACCAACGAGGCTGCGCGCGATCATGTCTCGCAGGCGACCCGGGCGATGTCGGTGCGGCTCTCGGCGTCCGACGGCGGCTATACTGTGGAATCGCTGACGCCGGAGACGCAGTGGATCGAGGGTGGATCGCTGCCCGAGGGGCAGGCGGTGGCGCGCTGGCGCTGGATGGTGGTGCCGCAACGCAGCGGTCGCCGCAATCTGCAGCTCGCCGTCTCCACCCGATGGGTCGGCGCCGACGGCATCTCCGGCGACCTGCCGATGCCGGCGCAGCAGGTTACCGTCTCGGTCCGTCGCAGATATGCCAAAGGCCTCGGCCGCATCCTCGGCTGGCTGGTGGCAGCCGGCCTAGGCGCGGCGGCGGTCCTTTACGGTGGCGGCGTCTGGGCGATGCTGCTGGCCCTGGCGAAACCCTGGATCGGCGACTGAGGACGTGCGCCGTCAGCGGTGGCGCAGCTCGGCAACGAGCTTGGCGACGCTCGCGCGCACATCGTCGAGGCCGAAGCCCTTGGCGGACGACGTCGCCAGCACCTCGGGCAGCGCCGCAGGGTGCTTTTTCAACGTCTGCTCGGTCCCCGCGATCAGCGCGGCCAACTCGTGCGCGTTGATCTTGTCGGACTTGGTCAGCACCACCTGGAACGGCACGGCGGCATCGGTCATGAGCTGCATGATGCCGAGATCGACCTTCTTCACGCCGTGCCGGCCGTCGATCAGCAGCATCACCCGCGCCAGCGCCTGGCGGCCGCGCAGGTAGTCCTTGATCAGTCCAGTCCAGGCGTCGACCTTCGTCTTAGGCGCCTCCGCGAAACCGTAGCCCGGCATGTCGACCAGGTAGAACGCGTGGTCCTGGGTGGTGAAGAAGTTGAGCTCTTGCGTGCGGCCGGGCGTGTTGGATGTCCGCGCAAGTCCGCCATGCAACGCCAGCGCATTGATCAGGCTTGATTTTCCGACGTTGGAACGGCCCGCGAACGCGATCTCCGGACGGTCGGAGTACGGTAGGTGCTCCATCGCCACGACGCCCTTCTGGAACGTCCAGCGCTGCGCGAAGAGGGCTGTGCCGGCAGCGATCTCATCGGCATCGAATGTGATCGGCATGACCGGTCTCCGCGCTCACGATGGGGCTCGGCCGGGAAAAATCCCGGCGCGAGAGCGAGCAGGAGCAGCGCGCCGCTCCGCCCGTCAATCTTTCTTCTTGCCGCCGAATATACGTTTCAAGTTGTCGACCAGCGGCACCTCGGTGCCCTGCTTCTTCATGATGTAGTACTGCTGGATCAGCGACAGCAGGTTGTTCCACGCCCAGTAGATCACGAGGCCCGAGGCGAAACCGCCGAGCATGAACGTGAACATCACCGGCATCCAGTTGAAGATCATCTGCTGGGTCGGGTCGGGCTGCTGCGGATTGAGCTGCATCTGCAGCCACATCGTGATGCCCATGATGATCGGCCAGACGCCGAGCGTGAAGCCGAGCAGATAAGGCTCCAACGGCGCGTAGGGCAGCAGTCCAAAAATGTTGGAGAACGAGGTCGGATCGGGCGCGGACAGGTCCTTGATCCAGCCGAAGAACGGCGCGTGCCTCATGTCCAAGGTGATGAACAGCGTCTTGTAGAGCGCGAAGAACACCGGGATCTGAAGCAGGATCGGCAAGCAGCCCGCGAGCGGGTTGATCTTCTGCTTGGCGTAAAGCTCCATCAGCGCCTTCTGCTGCGCTGCCTTGTCGTCCTTGTACTGGCCGCGGATGCGCTCCATGTCCGGCTGCAGCTTCTTCATCTTCGCCATCGACTCGTACGCCTTGTTGGCGAGCGGGAAGAAGGCGGCCTTGACGATCACGGTCACGGCGAGGATGGCGAGGCCGAAGTTGCCGATAAGCTGGTAGAGCCAGTTGATCAGGTGGAACATCGGGATGGTGATGAAATAGAACCATCCCCAGTCGATCATGTAGTTGAACTTGGTGATCTTCAGCGCATCGCCGTAGCTCTCGATCAGCGACACCTGCTTGGCGCCAGCGAACAGGTTGGCTTCGACCGAGGCCTTCTGGCCGGCCGCGGCCTTGACCGGCAGCAGCGCGTAGTCGACGAAGAACAGCTCTTTGCGGTCGCCTGTGGCCTTCGCCGCATTGTAGGTGGTCGTCGAGCTGGCTTGCTGCGGCGGAATGAGAACGGCTGACCAATACTTGTCGGTCATGCCGAGCCAGCCGCCGGTCTTGTTCTCGAACGCCTTGCGGAACCCGTCCTTGGCAGCCTCTTTCTGCGCGTCCGCGTAGGTGAACTCCTTGAGGCCGTCCTCGCCCGCGATCCCGACGAGCCCCTCGTGCTGAATGTAGTAGCCTTCGGTATGGGGTGTGCCGAAGCGATAGAGGCGGGCATAGCTCGACAATGCAATTTCGGCGCCCGTCTTGTTCTCGACCTCGTCCGCGATCTTGAACATGTAGTTGTCGTCGACCGAGATCGTGCGGCGGAAGACGAGACCGCCGCCATTGTCCCAGGCGAGGGTCACCGGCGCTGCCGGCGTCAGCTTCTGGCCTCTCTCGAGCGTCCAGACCGTGTCGGAGTTCGGCAGCTTATGAGCCGCTCCCGGAGGATTGAGCCATCCATACTCGGCGAAATAGCCTTTCTGCCCCTCGAGCGGGGACAGCAGCACGATCTGCGGGCTCTTGGGGTCGACCGTCTCGTGGTACTTTGTCAGCGTCAGGTCGTCGATGCGGCCGCCCTTGAGAGAGATCGAGCCGTTGAGCGTCGGCGTTTCGACCAGAGTCCGCGGGTTGAGCTTCAATGCTTCCTGGCGCGACAGTGCGCCTGATACCCCGGATGTGGCCGGAGCTGCCCCTGGAGTCCCGCCAGGTACGCTCGGCGCGCCCGGCACCGAGGGAGTTCCGGTCGTCGTTGCTGGTCCAGTGGCGCCCTTGGTCGCGAGATCCTTCTCCTTCAGGACCCGCTGGCGCTCCTGCTCGTCCTTGAGCTTGGGGCCGGCGTAGAAATACTGCCAGCCGACGAGGATGCCCATCGACAGCAGGATGGCGAGCAGGAGATTCTTCTGGTTGTCGGGCTGCGTCTGCATCAGTCCACTCGGCTCGCCTGTTGGGATTGGCCGGATCTCGGCCTGTTCGACCGGCGCCTTTCCATGGCTCAGTTTCACCGCCGAGGAAAGTGCGAACGGCGTCTCAGGGTGCTTTCGTCTCAGGCGCCCGAGTCTTGACCCGCTGAGGCTGGTGCACACGGGCGAAAGCCGCCTCGAGATCCCGCGTCAGCGCTTGAAAGTCGCGATCGAGAGCCGCCCCACGGCCGATCAACACGTAGTCGTAGTCGGGCCGGGCATGTCCGGCGAGCGTGAGCCGTACCGCTTCCCGCAAACGACGCCGCATCCGGTTGCGCACGACGGCGTTGCCCATCTGCTTTGTGACAGTGAACCCGAAGCGCGGCTCCGATCCCGGCTCTCTTTCGACCGGCGCCGTCTCCGGTCGCGGCTTGCCTTCCAGCACGAACGCCGCACCGGCCCAGCGGCCGCCGCCCCGCACCCGCAAGAACTCCGACCGGCGCCTCAGCGTTGCAACCATGAAGATCGAGCCCGGCTATCGAGGTCTTACGCCGCATTCAGCCGTTTCGTCACGCCGAGAACGCCTTCGCAAGCCTGATCCGCACGACGGTCAAACAGCCGACTTCAAGCCGCCGCCCCGTGCCGCCGACCTCAGGCCGACAGGCGCTTACGGCCCTTGGCCCGGCGGCGGGTGATGACACGGACGCCACCCTTGGTCTGCATGCGCGCGCGGAAGCCGTGGCGACGCTTACGCACCAGGCGGCTCGGCTGATAAGTCCGTTTCACGGGGTCTCTCCCTGACGTACGATACTGCGACAGCCACCGGCGGTGGCCCGAAATTCTGGCAAATACACAAGCCGACCGCTCGCGCCGGAGCGCGCGCAGTCGACGAGCTGTCCTGCGAAGTGGGCAGCTTATAGGCAGGGACGGCGGGTGAAGTCAATTCGGACCGCACGCGCCTCGCGTCGGCTTCGGTCGCACCCAGCACTTGGAGGCCGGCGCATTTCGAGATCTCGGGCCCGGGCAGCACCTGCCACCAACTGCCGGTTGACAGCGGCCGCCCCTTGGCCGATGGTGCGACCCTTACAAACGGCCCGTCAAGCACGAGCCGCTACTGCACACATGGCCGTTCAGGACCTCGGGTCCAGACAAGGGCCGGGAGGTGCGGTGGTCAACGTCCGCCGGCGAGTGTCGCCCGCGGGCGCTTTCGTGCTTGCCGGCTGGTCGGAACCCGTTTTTGGCCATCGACCACGAGGACACTCTTGCCGCGCCGCCCGACCAGCGCCCTCTCAGCGAGACGGATCGACGTCCCCGTCGCGACCGTCCGCCGTCGGCTCTATGCTGGCGGGACCGCTCGCGCGAGCGGCGACGGGATGTTGTCGAAAACGGGAGGGGTGGGATGCTGAAGGTCTGGGGACGCGCGACTTCGATCAACGTGCAGAAGGTGATGTGGACGCTGGCCGAGCTTGGTCTGCCGCACGAGCGGATCGACATCGGCGGCCACTTCGGCAAGCTCGACACGCCGGAATTCATCCGCATGAACCCCAACAAGCGGATTCCCGTGCTCGACGACGACGGCTTCCTGCTGTGGGAGTCGAACGCCATCGTACGCTACCTGGCCGAGACGTACGGCCGCGGCAGCCTCGCGCCTGCGGGGCGGTTGAGCTTCGCGCGGGCCGATCAATGGTCCGACTGGGCCATCACCACGCTCTACCACGATCTCATCCTGACCTGCTTCGTCGGTATGATCCTGAAGGCGAAGGCCGAGCGCGACGCCGCCGGCATCGCCGCCGCAGCGAGGCGGATCGGCGCCAATCTCGCCATTCTGGACGCACAGCTCGAGGGCAAGGCGTTCCTGCTGGGCGACACATTCAGCTTCGCGGATGTACTGGTTGGCACCTATATGTACCGTTACTTCAATCTCGGCATCGAGCGGCCGCGACTACCCAACGTGCAATCCTGGTATCAGCGCCTCACCGCTCGGTCCGCTTATCAGACCCACGTGATGATCGATTTCTCGGGAATGAAGGTGGCGGGAGCGTGAGTTGACCGGCTGTGCCGGAACGAGTGCGATCATCCTAAGGATCGTCGCGCGAGGTCCGACAGCAAGGCAAACAGCAAAAAACCTCGGACCTCGCGCGCCGCGCTCGCTCCGACCTAGAAGGGTTCAACATGCTCAAGATCTGGGGACGCAAGTCGTCCATCAACGTGCAGAAAGTGCTGTGGGCCGCGGCCGAGCTCGGCATCGCGTTCGAGAACCCGCAGGTGGGTGGGCCGTTCGGCAAGACCGACACGCCCGAATACAGCAAGATGAACCCGAACCGGCTGGTCCCTGCGATCGACGATAACGGCTTCGTCATGTGGGAATCGAGCGCGATCGTGCGCTATCTCGCCAATGTCTACGGCAAGGGCAAAATGGCGCCGGCCGATGCCAAGCAACTCGCCGTCGCCGACCAGTGGACCGACTGGTCGATGACCACGGTCTATCCCGAGCTGATCCCGGGCCTGTTCGCCCAGCTCATTCGGGTGCCGGCCAAGGATCGCAACCCCGCCGATCTCGCCGCCAAGGCGAAGCGCGCCGGCGAGCGGCTGACGATGCTCGACGCGCACCTCGACGGCCGCTCGTTCATCGCCGGCCAGGAGCTGACTTTCGCCGACGTCATCGTCGGTTCGCTCATGTATCGCTACTTCACGATGCCGATCGAGCGCCCGATGCTGCCGCACGTCGAGGCCTGGTACGCGCGCCTGGCCGAGCGCAAGCCCTACCAGGACAACGTCATGCTCGAGTGGGAATCGATGAAGGTGCCGGGGGCGTAGGCATCGACGGGCCGGGGTCAGTCCTCTCGCCCAAGCGTTGGAAACGAGATCGCACCCCTCGAGCGAGGGGTCTGACCTCTTCGAGGAATCGCAATGTTCCAGTCCCTGACCGATCGCCTGTCCGGCGTCCTCGATAAGCTCACCGGCCGCGGTGCGCTGACCGAGAGCGACGTGGCCGAGGCGATGCGAGAGGTGCGCCGGGCGCTGCTCGAGGCCGACGTGGCGCTCGACGTGGTCAAGGCGTTCGTCGAGGCGGTCAGGACCAAGGCGGTCGGCGCCGAGGTGGTGCGATCGGTCAAGCCGGGCCAGATGGTGGTCAAGATCGTGCACGACGAGCTGGTGCATATGCTCGGTTCGACCGCCGATCCGATCGACCTGCACGCGGCGCCGCCGATCGGAATTTTGATGGTCGGTTTGCAGGGCTCGGGCAAGACCACGACGACCGCCAAGATCGGCTACCGGCTGACCAACCGCGACCGCAAGAAAGTCCTGATGGCGTCGCTCGACACGCGGCGCCCGGCAGCGCAGGAGCAGCTGCGCGTTCTGGGCGAGCAGACTAAGGTCGACACGCTGCCGATCGTCGCTGGGCAGACCCCGATCCAGATCGCGCGCCGCGCCTATGATGCCGCCCGCCTCGGCGGCTACGACGTCGTGATCTTCGACACTGCCGGCCGCACCACGGTCGACGAGGAGCTCATGGCGGAGGCGGCCGACGTCAAGGCCGCGATCAACCCGCACGAGGTTCTGCTCGTCGTCGACGCCCTCACCGGCCAGGACGCGGTCAATACGGCCAAGGCCTTCCACGGGCGCGTCGGCATCACCGGCAACGTTCTGACGCGCGTCGACGGCGACGGCCGCGGCGGTGCGGCGCTGTCGATGCGCGCGGTCACCGGCAAGCCGATCAAGCTGATCGGCGTCGGCGAGAAGTGGGACGCGCTCGAGGAGTTCGACCCCTCCCGCATTGCCGGCCGCATCCTCGGCATGGGCGACGTCGTCAGCCTCGTCGAGAAGGCGGCGCAGACGATCGATGCCGACAAGGCGATGAAGATCGCCGCCAAGATGAAGAAGGGCGAGTTCGATCTCGAGGACCTGTCCGAGCAGCTGAAACAGATGGAGAAGCTCGGCGGCATGGGCGGCGTGCTCGGCATGCTGCCCGGCGTCGGCAAGATCAAGTCGCAGATCAACGAGGCCGGTCTCGACAAGGACTTGAAGCGCCAGCGCGCAATCATCTCGTCGATGACTCCGAAGGAGCGGCGCCTGCCAAAGATCCTCGACGCCAAGCGCAAGCGCCGGATCGCGGCCGGCTCCGGCACCAAGGTCGAGGAGATCAACCGCCTCCTGAAGATGCACCGCCAGATGGCGGACATGATGAAGATGATGGGCAAGAAGCCCGGCATGATGGCCAAGATGGCCGGCGCAATGGGCATGCCCGGCATGGGTGGCATGGGCGGCGGCGGCATGCCGAGCGCGGCCGAGATGGAGAAGATGCAGGCCGAACTCGCCCGCCTCGATCCCAAGGCCATCGAGCAGCTCCCGCCCGAGCTGCGCGATCAGCTCAAGAACGCGCTTCCCAAAGGATTGCCGAAGACTGGTGCCCCCGCACCTGCTCCGGCCACGACATCGGCGCCGCGGCTTCCGGGACTTCCAGGTCTCGGCGGTGGCGGTCTCCCCGGTCTCGGCGGTTTCAAGCTTCCGGGCCTTCCAGGCTTCGGGGGCGGCAAGCCGCCGGAAAAAAAGAAGTGAACGGAGGGAGTGGGGAGTAGCGAATGGGTAGTGGGGCGGTCGAGATCGCCTCCCCCTTCGTTTCCTACTCCCTACTCCCTACTCCCTACTCCCTACTCCCTACTCCCTACTCCCTACTCCCTACTCCCTACTCACCAAGCAAAGGACCTACCAAGGGCAGTCAAGATTCGTCTCTCTCGCGGCGGCGCCAAGAAGCGGCCGTACTACTACATCGTCGTCGCCACCGCCGCGACGCCGCGCGACGGCCGCTACATCGAGCAGGTCGGCACCTTCGATCCGATGAAGAAGAAGGACGACCCGGCCCGCGTGAAGCTCGAACTCGAGCGCTGCAAGCACTGGCTGTCCGTCGGTGCGCAGCCGACCGATCGCGTCCTGCGCTTCTTCGACGCAGCCGGCCTGATGAAGCGCGAAGCGCGCAACAACCCGGAGAAGGCCAAGCCGAAAAAGAAGGCGCAGGAGCGCGCTGCTGCTGCCGAGGCTGCCGCCGCCAAGGGCGCCGAGGGTGGCGAGGCCGCGAGCTGATCCGAGAAAATCGGAAACTGGAAACCGGATGCCGCGGATGGCACTCTGGTTTCCAGTTCCCCCTCGCCGGCATTCGACTGCTCTACGACGACCGGCTTGACAACTTTCGGTTCACGACTTCCAAGAGAGGTTGCGCCATGCCCCACTCAGCCCGCGATCGGTTGATCGTCGCTCTGGACATGCCGAGCCTCGACGAGGCCACCCGTCTCGTCGCCAAGCTCGGTGACAGCGTCACCTTCTACAAGGTCGGACTCGAGCTGCTGTTCGCCGGCGGCCTCGATTTGGCGCAGAGCCTGCGCGCGTCGGGAAAGCACGTGTTTCTCGACATGAAGCTGCTCGACATTTCGCACACCGTCGAGCGCGCCGTGGCCAACGCCTCGGAGCTCGGGCTGAACTTCCTCACCGTGCATGGCCACGACCTCAAGACGCTGAAGGCCGCCGTCGCCGGCCGTGGCACCAGCAAGCTCAAGCTGCTCGCCGTGACCGTGCTGACCAATCTCGGCCAGGACGATCTGCGGCTGCACGGCACCACCTTGAGCCCGGCCGAGCTGGTCCTGCGCCGCGCGAAGATGGCCCATGACGCCGGCTTCGACGGCGTCATCTCCTCGGGCCAGGAGGCGGCCAAGATCCGCGAGACCATCGGTCCCGGCTTCCTCATCGTCACCCCGGGCATCCGTCTCGAAGGCTCGACAATGGACGACCAGGAGCGCGTGACGACACCGGAGTCCGCAATCTCGTCGGGCGCCGACTACGTCGTGGTCGGACGTCCGATTACACAGTCGGGCGACCCCAAGGCCTCGGCCGAGAGCTTCGTGCACCACATCCGCGAGGCCCGCCGCAAGACCACGCGCGCGTGAACGACGTGCGCCTCGAGCGCCCGGATGTCACGCGACTGACGCCACCCCGAACTCCGGTCACGCGGTCACCTCGACGATGGCGCATTTTCCCACATCGACCGGCCATCCCGCCTGGCGGGCGACCGTGCTGACCTTGTTCCCGGAAATGTTCCCGGGACCGCTGGGTCTGTCCCTGGTGGGCCAGGCGCTCGCCGCCGGCTTGTGGAGCCTCGATGCCCGCCAGATCCGGGCGTTCGGCCTCGGCCGGCATCGCTCGGTCGACGATCATCCCGCAGGTGGCGGAGCGGGCATGGTCTTGCGCGCCGACGTCCTCGCCGCCGCCATCGACGATGCGCGGCAGTCGAACCCGAATGCGCCGCTGATCTACCTGTCACCGCGAGGCGAGCCGTTGCGTCAGCCGCTGGTGAGAGAGCTTGCCGCGGGCCCCGGCGCCGTGCTGCTCGCCGGACGCTTCGAGGGGGTCGACCAGCGCGTGATCGAGGCTCGCGGGCTGCGCGAGATCTCGATCGGCGACTATGTACTCGCCGGTGGCGAGTTGGCGGCGATGGTGCTGATCGAAGCCTGCGTGCGGCTCATTCCCGGCGTGTTGGGCGCTGTGGAGTCGATCGCACACGAAAGTTTCGAGACGGGCCAGCTCGAGCACCCGCACTACACAAAGCCACGCGAGTGGGAGGGACGCACGATCCCTGACGTGCTGCTGTCGGGCGATCACAAGAAGATCGCCGAGTGGCGGCGCGAGCAGGCGGAGAAGCTGACGCGTGCGCGCCGGCCGGATCTCCTGAAATAGGCGACGAGGACAGTGAGCGGCCCCAGCCGTCACGCACCCTTTCTGCTGCCCCTGCCGATCATCAGCAGGCCAGCCAAACCCAGCAGTGCGCCGATCGGCCCGGTGACGAATGCGGCGGTCATGACCGTCTCCAGGCTCTTGTCGTGCGCGTTGTTCGAGAACGCCGACACCAGGGCGAACCCCACGGCGGCGCCGCCGAGGTAGCCTCCGACAATTCCGAGAATGGCCCGCATGAACTTTCTCACCGCGATCCCCCAAGCGATTATCGGCTTCTCATCGTCCGCCGGACGTTGACAGGCCATGATGGCGCGTGACCGAATACGATCCGCCGCAAAGGCACCAACGGAGGAAGCCACTCATGCTCAAGACACGAAATCCCTCGACCGTCGCGCCCCCTGCGGCCAAGTACAGCCATTCCGTCGAGATCCCGCCGAACGCGCGCTGGCTGTTCACCGCCGGTCAGGTCGGCAACCTTCCTGACGGCTCCGTGCCCGACGGCTTCGAAGCCCAGCACGAGCAGATCTGGAAGAACACGCTCGCGATCCTGGCGGATGCCGGCTTCGGCCCCGAGCACATCGTCCGCATCAACGTCTATTCGACGCAACCCGAAGGCCTCAAGTTCCTCAAGCCGCATCGAGAGAAGTATCTGAATCCGGGCCACACACCGGCGTCGACGTGGGTCGTGGTCAGCGCGCTCGCCAACCCGAAGTGGGTCGTCGAGATGGAAACGATCGCGGCAAAGCCCGAGTGAGCTGAAACAGTGCCTGATCGAAGCGGTGTCTGGTCTCAGGCCAGACACCGCCGCGCGACCTTGCCATTCGCCTACTTCACGGCCGTTCCGACCTCGGCGATCAGCTTCTTGAAGGAGTCGAGACTCGTCTTCGACCACGCCACGGACTCGGCCCGCGACTTGAGCGGCAGCGGCCAGAGTTCGGTCCTCTGGTACAGCTCCTTCATGCGGTCGGTGACGAGCGCCTTCTGCACGGCATCGAACATTTGCTGCATGATCGGCTCGGGCGTGCCCTTGGGGGCGAGCATCGCATGCCACAGCGGTCTGGTCTCGAACTCGGGATAGCCAAGCTCGGTCAGCGTGGGAACATTGGGCCAATTCTTGAGCCGTTGAGGGGCGAGCACGGCGAGCGCCTTCAGCTCACCGCTCTTCACCTGCCCGGCGATCGAAGCCATCGTGATCATGCCGACGTGCGCATCGCCGTTGGCGAGGGCGGGCAGCATTGCGCCCGCGCCCTTCTGCGGCAGATGCACCATCTCGATACCGGCGCGCTTCGACAGCAGCACCATCTCGAGGTGCGGTCCAGCGCCGGCGCCGGAGCTCGCATAGCGCATAGTGCCAGGCGCGGCCTTGGCCTTGGCCACGAACTCCTTGAACGTATCGGGCATCGACTTGACCGCGGCGATGACCGTAGCAGGGCCGCCCGCGACCGGCGCGACGAAGGCGAGCCTCTCAAAGATATCGACGGCGCCTTTGTCTTTCATCGTCAGCAGACCGCTGGCGACAGTGCTGGAGATCACCATGAACGTGTAGCCGTCGGGCTTCGACTGCGCCACCTGCTCGAGCGCGATCAGTCCGTTGGCGCCAGGCTTGTTCTCGTTGACGACCGACTGTCCGAGGCTCTCGCGCAGCGACTCGGCGATCGTGCGAAACACCACGTCGGTGGCCCCGCCCGGGGCGAGCCCGTTGATAAAGCGGATCGGTTGGGATGGATAGGTTTGTGCGTGCGCCGAAGCGGACGCCACGACGAGCCCGAACGCGAGCCCGATACCGAGATTTAAGAGACGGCGCATAATGACGACCTCCCTGCTCTGTTATCATTGATTGCGATCAACGTAGCAGGACTAGCCAATTTGTCACCAGTGTCGTCGAGCAACGGTGTTCGATACCGCGATCGGACACCGCGCCAGCCTCGAATTGTCCGGCTCAATACCCCTTGGCCGCCGCTGTCGGGGCCTCGCCGCGGGCTTCCTTCACGAAGTTCTGCGCGCCGGTCAGCAGGATGCGCGCATCGTTCAGCAAGGTGCAGAGCTGGAAGCCTTCCTTGAAGCGCTTCGCCGCCGACTTCGGACCATCCGTATGCACGCCCGCGATCAGTCCGGCCTTCCGTGTTTTGTCGCAGATCGTACGCATCGCCTCGAGCACGCCGGCATCGGTCGGGTCGAGCAAGGGCGGCTTACCCATCGTCAGCGAGAGGTCGGTCGGGCCAATGTAAGTGCCGTCGAGACCCGGCACCTTCAGAATTTCGTCGAGATTGTCGAGCGCCTTGGTGGTCTCGATCATCGCGAACAGCAGGATCTCCTTGTTGGCATTCGGCTGATAGTCGGCGCCGTTGTATTGCATCGTTCGGTTCGGTCCGTTCGAGCGCTGGCCGTCGGGCGCGTAGCGGCCATAGCTGACAAAGGCTTCCGCCTCCTCGCGCGTGTTGATCATTGGGCAGATCACGCCCATCGCGCCGGCATCGAGCAGCTTCATGACGATGCCGGGCTCGTTCCAGGGCACACGCACCATCGGCGTGCAATTCGTGGTCGAAATCGCCTGCAACATCGGGACGGCATCACGGAAATCGACCGGACCATGTTGCAGGTCGATGGTCACGCTGTCGAAGCCGGCGTGCGACATCAGCTCGGCGGAATAGGAGTTCGGGATCGCGCACCAGCCATTCAGGACGGTCTTGCCGTCGGCCAGCATTCTCTTGATTGCGTTCGGTCTCATGGTTTTGCTCTCCCCACCCTCTCCCCGCTGGCGGGGAGAGCGGACTGTTGATTTCAGCTCTTCACTCTTGGCGCCTTCAATCCGTTGACGATCATGCTCTCGTCGAGCGTTCCGTCGAAGTAATCGCAAACGTTCTTGGCACACTGCAGCGCCATCCGGCGCACCGATTCCTGCGTCGCAGCCGCCGCGTGCGGCGTCAGGATCAAGTTGCGGCACCCGAGCAGCGGATCGTGCTCGGGCATCGGCTCGCGCTCCTGTACGTCGATCGCGGCGGCCGCCAGCCGGCCGCTTTCCAGCGCCTTGATCAGGGCTCGCTCGTCGACGATGCCGCCGCGCGCGCAGTTGACGAGCCGCGCCGACGGCTTCATCGCCGCGAACTCGGCCTCGCCGATCATGCCGACGGTGAGCTCCGTCTTCGGACAATGCAGCGTCAGCATGTCGACCTCGGGCAGCCGCGCCCGCCAGTCGGTGACCGGCTCGCACCCGATGGCGCGGATCTCGTCGGGCGTCTTGGCGATGTCGACGCCGAGCACGCGCATGCCGAAGGCGTTGGCGATGCGCGCGACCTGGCAGCCGATGCGGCCGAGACCGATCACCAGCAGGGTCTTATCGCGCAACTCGAAGGCGACGCGCAGATCCTTGGTCTCGGTATAGCGGTTGGCGCGCACGCCTGCGTCGTAGGTATTGAACTGGCGCGCCAGCATCAGCATGAAGCCGATGGTGTGCTCGAGCACGGCGGGCATGTTGGCGAGGCCGACGTCGGTGGCGATGATGCCTTTTTCGGCCAGCGCCGGCAGATCGAGATTGTCGAGGCCGACGCCGTGGCGACAGACGATCTTCAGCCGGTGTGCGCGCTCGATCAGTTGGCGGTCGACCCGGCTGACCCGAACGATGAAGGCGTCGATGTCGGGCATCAGCCGCGAGGCTGTCTCGGGGTCGAGGCTCTCCGGAACGACCAGCTCGAAATCGGGCCGCGCCGCGAGCATCTCGCGCGCCTCGGCGTGCAGATTCGGGAAGATCAGGACTTTCTTTTTCATGCCCGAAGTCTTCATGCCCGCAGCCCGCCGTCCAATTGTCGTCAGCGGGCGCCACTGTCGCACCAGCCCTTCCAAAAGAAAAGGGCGCCGTCCTCTCGAAATAGGCGTTCGCTCAGTGGATCTCGTCCTGCTTCTTCAGGGCCTCGGCGAGCTTGGCGATGGTGAAGCCAGGCGCGCGGGCGAGGTCGAGGATGACGGCCTCCTTGCGCGCCAGCAGGTCGCAGGCGGCCGGGATCTTGTCTGCCACCGCCTCGGGGATGATCACCGCGCCGTGCCGATCCATGTGGATCAAGTCGCCGGAACGCACCATCATGCCGTTGACGCGAACGGTGTGGCCGTAATCGTGCAGATGCACGTGCGCGTGCGAGGGCGCGATAGAGCCGGCCAGCACCTGCAATCCCGGTGCCCACTGCGGAATGTCGCGGATGCAGCCGTCGGTGACGACGCCGGCTGCGCCCAAAGCCTTGTGCACCGTGCTCTGCACCTCGCCCCAGAACGCACCAAAGCCGACATCGGCGCCATCGAGATCCTGCAGCACAACGATCGACGGGTTGGGTCCGCCATTTGCGATGTATTCGTAGTAGCCGACGCGCTGCTCTCGCGCCTTGACGCCGGAGATCTCGTTGACGTGCGTCGAGCGTATGGTCGCGGTGCGCGCGTAGCCGACGATGGCCGGCAACTCCGGGAACGGACAGACGAGGGGCTTGGTAGTGTAGCCCGTCAATCGGCGCTCGGGGGCGACGATCTCGAGCGCATTGCAGATCGTCGGCGTATCGAACGAGGCCAGCGTCTTCAGCAGATCGGGCTTCAACATTAGAACTTTCTCCGGCGTGTAGGTCGGAGGGAGGGCGCACATCGCGCCCGAGATCCGACAAATGAGGCAATGAATGAGGTG
>CAMDBL010000014.1 GCA_945889015.1 Devosia equisanguinis | reverse complement strand
CAAATCCGGTCTGTGCGGGCAAGCCGGCCCCTACCACGCTGCGACTTTGCCCGCAGCCGTGGAAGACAACGTGCACCCGGCAGCCTTGCTGCCGCCGGCACTCGGCCGGCACATAGATGGCACCGGTATCCGACAGGCTGTGCTCCCCGATGTCCTTGACGAAACTGCGCTGGTCGAAATCCTCGAGACCCGTATGGGCCGCACCGGCTTCCGGCGATTTCAGGGGGCCCAACAGATGCTGCAGCAGTTCTCCGGCCTGGTCGTAGTTGCAGTCGACGATGTAGGGCGGCCCAGTGCGAGCGCAGGCGAGCCCGTGTCCGGCCGTGACGAAGCCGTGCCCGGAGCCAACGTCGGCAACATACTTGATGGCGTCCTTCGGCACGCCGATCGCGCCGTAGAATTCCACTGCCTTGGCGACGATGGCGGCAACGACGGTGTGATCTTCGCGGCCTGAGAACAGGTAGATCTTGTCCCCTATGACGCCGTCGATCGGATCGATGCGGCCGGTCTCGGCGAGATGACGGGCACGCCGGGCGAGCATCTCGGGATTGGGTACACCCATCATTTTGAGCCCGTCGAGCATGCAGCCGTTGACCGCCTTGCCGGCATTGAAAAAGATCGCACCGGGTCCAGGAATGGCATCGGCGAACGTGCTTTCGGCACAGCCGTAGGGTCCGCCGGCGACGATGCCGGCACCGATGATGATGCGCGAGTGCGCAAGCTGCATCTGACCGGCCATGTAGGCGCCGCTCGACAGGCCCGAGACGCTGGTCTCCTCGAGCAGAGCGCCGAGCCGCGGTAGTTCCGCTGAATGCGCCGCGTCGTGAATGGCCGCCGTCGCGAGCGAAATGGTCAGCAAAATCAGCCCGCGTACTCGCGAGAGTTGGCGGGCTCGCGACAGGAGCCGGTCTGGAGACCGAACTCGCGATCGGGGGCGGGACAGGGGGGGCAGTGACCGCATCGGTTCACCTTTCCCGTGACGCCAACGACAGACCGACGGCTCGAGCAAGGTGGAGGGACAATACGGCGGCCAGGCGTCCAAGCAGCAACATCGTGTCAAAAAGAAACGCGCCGCCCGCCTGCACTGGTTCCCCTGCCCCGCGCAGGTGGTGGTGTCGCATCGGACCGAACAGGCTCGTCGCCCGTGGCATCGACCAAGCCATGCGCCCCTCCCTCTGTCCTCTTCCTCGTCGGGCAAGAGGTTTGATTTCGTGCCGAACCATCCCGCGACCACACTTTGCAAGGCAAGCGGATTCCCACCGCTTGGGCAATTGCGATCGCCATGAGCTAGGGACGGTGATCATGTGGCTTCGATGCGTATTTCTCCCCGTCTTGCGCCGCCTCTCGAAGCAGGCCACATGAACGGCTGGGGTGTGACTACGGCGGAAGGCTCGTGATGGCGGCAGGTGTCAAAGGCAAGCTCGGCGGTGCGCTGGCGTTCGTGCATCACGAGGCGGCCGGCGGCATCTTCATGATCGCGGCCTCGATCGTGGCCCTGGTAATGGCCAACAGCGGGCTCAGCGGCGCCTATGGCACGATCCTCGACACGCCTGTGACCGTCCGTATCGGCGCGCTGGCGATCGACAAGGGCCTGCTGCTGTGGATCAACGACGGTCTGATGGCCGTGTTTTTCCTGCTCGTGGGGCTCGAGATCAAGCGCGAGTTGACCGTGGGGGAACTCTCCAGCGTCCAGCAAGCGATGCTGCCGGCGATCGCAGCCGTCGGCGGCATGCTGGTGCCGGCGATGTTCTATCTCGGAATTGCCGCCCGCCAGCCGGGTGCTGCAGCCGGTTGGGCGATCCCGTCCGCCACCGATATCGCTTTCGCCGTCGGCGTGCTGACGCTGCTCGGACCGCGCATTCCCTCCTCGCTCAAGGTCTTCCTGCTGGCGCTGGCGATCATCGACGATCTCGGCGCCATCGTGATCATCGCGCTGTTCTACACGGCCAATCTCTCGCCGGTCGCGCTGGCCTGGGCCGGAGTCGGCATCGTCGCGCTGGTCGCGATGAATCGGCTCGGCGTACGTCGCATCGCGCCCTACATCCTGGTCGGCGTATTCCTGTGGGTTTGCGTGCTCAAATCGGGCGTCCATGCAACTCTCGCCGGCGTGGTAACGGGCTTTGCCATCCCGCTCGCCGGTCGCGAGCATGGGGATCCCTCGCCGCTGGAGCAACTCGAGGAGATGCTCCATCCATGGGTGATATTCCTGGTGCTGCCCGCGTTCGCCTTCGCCAACGCCGGAGTGTCGCTCGCCGGGCTGACGTTCGACGAGCTCGTAGCGCCGGTCCCGCTCGGCATCGCCGCGGGCTTGTTCCTCGGCAAGCAGATCGGCATTTTCGGCTTCACATGGGCCGCGGTTCGGCTCGGGTTTGGCCGTTTGCCGGTGGGGGCGAGTTGGCTGCAGGTGTATGGTGTGGCCATCCTCGGCGGTATAGGCTTCACCATGAGCCTGTTCATTGGCATGCTCGCGTTTCCCGACCCGGCCATGGCGACCGATATTCGCCTCGGCGTCATTGTCGGCTCGCTCCTGTCTGCGCTATGGGGTGTCGTGATACTGAGGCGGTCGATCGCCGGCAGCGACATCGCCGGCAGTCGGGCGCCTGCATCGGCTTAGCTTCCGGTGCAAGATCGAGCTGACAAAGGGCTTCTCCCGTGACGCACTTTCCCGAGACGCTCACCGACCGCTTCCGCCGCTTCAAATATCGTCATTTCGCGCCGAACCAGGATCGCTACGAGGAGCTGGCGTCGAACGGACAGAACCCGGAGGTGATGATCGTCTCGTGCTGCGACAGCCGGGTCGATCCCGAAACGGTGTTCTCGGCGATGCCGGGCGAGCTGTTCGTGGTGCGCAACGTGGCCAACCTGGTGCCCCCGTTCGAGACCAGCGGCAAATATCACGGCGTTTCGGCGGCACTCGAGTTCGCGGCTTTGAACCTGCGTGTCAAGCATATCGTGGTGATGGGCCACTCCAGTTGCGGCGGCGTGCGTGCCTGCCTGGAGGACGACGCCGCGCGCCAGACCGAGGCACAGTTCATCCGCAACTGGATGTCGATGCTGGAGGAGAGCCGGGAGCGAGTCGTAAACGCGTTCGGCAGCCAGCCGCTCCAGGTCCAGCGCCAGGAGCTCGAGCGCGAGGGCGTGCGCACTTCGCTCGACAATCTGCGAACCTTCCCCTGCATCAAGACGCTGGAAGGAAGGGGTCGCATCGCGCTGCACGGTGCCTACTTCGACATCTCGTCGGGAACGCTCTCCGTGCTCAACCAGGCGACCAGCGAGTTCGTGCCGCTCTAATGCTCACGGTTCTCCAAGGAACCCCTCCGTCATCGCCATGAACAGCTCGAGCTGGTCGTGGTGGACCCAGTGGCCCGCGTTGTCGACGAACTCGAAGCGGGCGGTCTTGAAATGCGCGCTGCGGCCGTCCTCGGTCGCATTGGAGGCGGGGCTTTGGCGGCCGTAGATCATCAGCGCGGGACAGGTGATGCGGCTCCAAAGGCGGTGCACGTCGTCCTCTGGAATATCGTAAGGCGGCCATGAGCGGAAATAGCGGTCGAACTTCCAACTGTAGGTGCCGTCCTCGTTGGACAACACACCGTGCTCGGTGAGGTGGCGCACCTGCGCGGGTGAGAGGTGGGCGTTGGCCTCCTGCATGCGGTCGGCGGCGTCCTCGATCGAGGCATAGCGCTTCAAGTCCTTGCCGGCGCGCACCCGCTTCCCCTCGATCCAGGCCCGCATTCGCTCCTCGACCGGTTTGGCATTGCGCTCGGCCAGGATCTTGGGTGACCAGCCGAGGCCCTCGATGGCGACGATGCGCTTGACGTGGTCGGGGTAGATACCGGCGTAGCGCAGCGAGATGCTGCCGCCGTAGGAGTGCGCGACGATGGTGATCGGGGCGAGCTTCAGCTGGTGAATGAACTGGGCGAGGTCGTAGATGAAACTCGTCGTGCCGTAGCTGCCGTCGGGCGACCAGGCGCTGTCGCCGTGTCCGCGCCAATCGAGCGCCATCACGTGCCACTTGTGGCAGAGCCGGGAGGCGACCCAGTCCCAGCTCCGGCAATGGTCGCGACCGCCATGCAGCAGCAACAGCGGCGGTGCGCCGGGATTGCCCCAGTCGGCGTAGTGCAGCTTCAGCCGCTGCGAGATGTAGAAGCGGGAGGTCGGTCCGGCTGAGGCAGCGATCATCGTCGGTCGGTCTCGTGGCTGTGGGCGTCTGGCGTGTTCTGTCTTCGCATTCATGGCTGGCGAGCCACGGATGCGCCGGTCCCGAATGGGTAGCACATGGCGCGGTGTGCTCCATGTGGGCAGGCGGGAGCCAGCAGTGCGTCGGCTGCATTGCCGGGCCTGGCTCGGTCGGGATCACGCGGCCAGCCGCCAGATCGCCCGGCCGCCGATGACGACGGCGGCGACGATGCAGAAACCGAGCAGGATCGACGTGTAGCGGCGGTCGATGAGACCTTTCGCGAAATGGGCGACGGCGACTCCGGCCGCTACCGCGGGAAGCAATGCCGCCGCATAAACCAGCGCGGAGAGGTCCAGCAGTCCCGCGACCCACAACGCCGCCAGCGGCGGGATCTGCCCGAGTGCGAAGTAGGCGTTCATCGTCGCCCTTGCCTGCTCCGCTGGCTGATAGCGGTACACCAAGGCGATCGGTGGGCCACCGATGGTAGTGACGGTCGCCATCAGCCCGGACAGCGCGCCAGCGACGAGCAAGGTGGTGGTTGTCGGCTGCAGCTTGAGGCCGGTGGCGCTCATCGCGGCGCCGAGCAGTGTCAGCACGGCGAAAACCAGAGCGAACAGATCTTTCGAGGCGATGCTGGCGACCAGCCAGGCGGCAGCGGCAGCGCCGACGGTGCGGCCGGCGAGAGCGATCGCGACCTCGCGCTTTACGATGCGGCCGCCCATTTTGCTGGCCCCGAGCGAAGCCGAGGCGAACGAGAGGCAGAGCACCGAGCCGGGCATCAATTGTGGCGCCAGCAGCATCGCGCCGGGGGCCGCCACCGAGCCGAAGCCGAGCCCCGCACCGACCTGCAGAACGGTGCCGATGAACACCACGGCGGCCAACCCGGTCCAGGCCGGCCATCCGATGTCGGCAAGAAGGGAAAGGAAGGACAAGGGGCGGACTTTCGATCGAACGGTCGTCCGCCGTCCGCATACCACCGGCGCGACTGTTCACGCCAGCCCGCGCAAGAGGACGAGCAAGATACCCGTCGGGCGGCTACCCGTGCGACCGCCCACCAGCCGCTACCTGAAGACCAACCGCCATTTATCGGCAACCGGTGATCAGTAGGCGCGCCCGGCGATTTCGGTGTCCGGCGATCGGCCGGACACCGGTTGCGCAACCTCAGGCCGCCCGCATCTCGGCCGCGGCGTCCATCACCGCGCGGACGATCTTGTCGTAGCCGGTGCACCGGCAAAGGTTGCCGGCGAGCCAGTAGCGCACCTCGGTCTCGGTCGGATCGGGGTTCTTCTCGAGCAGCGACTTGGCCGCGACCAGGAACCCGGGCGTGCAGATGCCGCATTGCAGGGCGGCGTGCTCCAGGAACTTGCGCTGCAGCGGATGCAGCGTGTCGGACTTGGCGTCCGCCGAGCGCGGGGCCATGCCCTCGATGGTCTCGATCCTCTTGCCGGCGGTCTCGACGCCGAGCACCAGGCAGGCGCAGACGAGGCGGCCGTCGATGGTGACCGAGCACGCGCCGCAGTCACCTGTGGCGCAGCCTTCCTTAGTGCCGGTCATGTCGAGATCGTTGCGCAGGATGTCGAGCAGCGTCGCGTCCGTGTCGCAGAGGAACTCGACCTCGTCGCCGTTCACGGTGGTGGTGATGTGATGCTTCATGGGGCGGTACCTCAGGCCTTGCTGGCGCGCTCGAGCGCGATCAATGCGGTGCGGCGGGCGAGCACGCCGGCGATGTCGATGCGGAATTCCTTGGTGCCGCGCTTGTCGTCGATCGGACGGCAAGCGGCGCGGGCGGCGGCCTCGAGTTTGTCCAAGGCGGCCTTGTCCAGCTTGCTGCCGACCAGAGCTGCACCGGCCTCGGGGACCAGCAGGCAGCGCTCGGCGACGGCACCGAGCGAGACGCGGGCGGCCGTGCACACGCCCTTGCCGTCGAGCGTCAGCACCACGCCGCAGCCGACGACGGCGATGTCCATCTCGGTGCGTGGGATGAAGCGGAGGTAGGCGTCACCCGTGTGCGGCGCCTTCTTCGGAAGCTTGAAGGCGACCACGAACTCGCCCTTGGCGAGCGAGGTCGTCCGCGGCTTGACCGCGACGTCAGCGACCGGGGCCTCGCGGCGGCCATTCGGACCCGCGATCACCACCGTGGCGCCGGCGGCGATCAGCGTCGGCACGCTGTCGGCTGCGGGCGAGGCGTTGCACAGGTTGCCGCCGAGACTGGCGCGGCCCTGAACCTGGGTCGACCCGATCAGATTGGCGCCCTCGACAATGCCGGGCCAGATCTTGCTCAAGGTCGGATGCTCTTTGAGCTCGGCGCCGGACACGGCCGCGCCGATGGTGAACGCGCCGTCCTTCTCGACGATGGTGCGCGTCTCCTTGATCCCCTTGATGTCGACGATCAGCTCGGGGGTGACCATGTCGGTCTTCATCTGCACCAGCAAGTCGGTGCCGCCGGCGAGGATCCTCGCTTCCCCCTTGAACTTGGCCAGCAGATCTGCTGCGGCCTCGGATGTTTCCGGTGCCTCGTATCGCATTGGCACGCTCCCTCTTTGGCGTTTCGTGATGTTGCCTGTTCGGGCCCAACCTAGCGTCCGCGCCCGCCCTCCGCTACTGCCTTCCTCGCAGAGGGGCCGACGAGCGGCGCATGCCTGTCTCCATCGGCGCGCATCCCAGCTCTGGTTTCGGCTGCGGCCGTCTGCGATAGTGGCTTGCCGTCGGCATCGATCGCCGAGAACCGCTCGCCAGAAGCGGCGGGCTTATAATCAACAGGGAGGCTCCATGACCGTTTCACGCCGCAGGTTCATCGTGACCGCTGGTGCCGCTGTCGCCAGCCCCGCAATCGTAAGGCCTGCGTCCGCCCAGGCGATGACGTTGAAGCTGCATCATTTCCTGCCGCCGATATCGAACGTTCACGCCAAGCTGCTGGCGCCCTGGGCGAAGCAGGTGCAGCAGGCATCGGATGGAAAGCTGGTGGTCCAGATCTTCCCGTCGATGCAACTGGGCGGTGCGCCTCCGCAGCTATACGACCAGGCCAAGGATGGCGTCGTCGATATCATCTGGACGCTGCCCGGCACTACCGCCGGCCGCTTTCCCTCGACCGAGGTCTTCGATCTGCCGTTCATCTGCGACCGCCGCGGCATCGTCAATGCGCGTGCGGCACAGGAGTTCGGCGACGCGCATCTCGCCAACGAGACCAAGGACGTGAAGCTGCTTTCCTTCTGGTCCCATGATGTCGGGCTGATCCATGCCAAGAAGCAGGTCAAGACAATGGAGGACCTGAGGGGGCTCAAGCTGCGATTCCCGACCCGGCTCGCCGGCGAGGCCTTGAAAGCGCTGGGCGCTTCCGCCATCGGCATGCCCGTGCCGCAAGTGCCCGAGAGCCTCGCCCAGGGCGTGATCGACGGCGCGGTGGTCCCGTGGGAGGTCGTCCCCGCGATCAAGGTGCACGAGCTCGTCAAGTTCCATACCGAGATCCCGGGATCGCCGACGCTTTACACTGCGGGCTTCTTCCTGGCCATGAACAAGGCCCGCTACTCTGGGTTGCCGGCCGAACTCAGGAAGGTGATCGACGACACCACCGGCATGGCGTTCGCCACTTCCGCTGGCAAGGTCTGGGACGAGGCCGGCGCCGAGGTGCGCGCGATGGTCGCGAAGCGCGGCAACACCATCACCTCCATTACCGATGAGGAGAAGCAGCGTTGGATCAAGACCACCGCGCCGGTGCAGGAGGCATGGATCAAGGCGATGAAGGAGAAAGGTCGCGACGGCGAGAAGCTCATCGCGGACGCCAAGGCGGCGATCGCCAAGCATGCGAAAGCCTGAGCGACCGGCCTGTCGAAGCGGCGGGTCGGCATCTTGAAACGGAGAAGGCCGCGCCCCGGTCGACGGTGCGCGGCCTTGCGGTCTAAGCGACGCCGCGAGGCGACGTGGACCAAGCGGTCAGATCGATTCCTTCAGATCCTTGGCGGCACGGAACGCGATCTTCTTCGATGCCTTGATCTTGATCGCTGCACCTGTGGCGGGGTTGCGACCCATGCGCGCCGGCCGCTTCTTGACCTGAAGGATGCCGAGGCCGGACATCCGGATGCGCTTGCCCTTCTTGAGATGGCCGCCGATCAACTCGATGGTCCGGGCGAGCATGGCGTTCACGTCCTTCTTGGACATGCTGTTCTCCTCGGCGAGCTTCGCTGCGAGCTGGCTGAGGGTGACGGTCTCGACGGCCGGCTTGTCGGTTTTGGCGGCGGCTTTGTCGGTTTTCGCGATGGCCATTGGCTTTTCTTTCCTATGCAGTGACTGAAAGTCTAACGCAGACGGGTGCGACGCAGGCGCAAACTCGATGAGGGACGGATGGCGATTGGTGGCGGTGCTGTCAACGCGTTGTTGCGCTTTCAAGCGGGTTTCTTTGCGTGCACAGCGGTTTTTTCCGTTGAAAACGGGGTTTTTGTGGCCTGATCGCACGATCGATCCTGCAAAACCGCGTGCTTCCGTCACGTCCGGCGCAGCATGACCGAGAGATTGTTGGCCGGCATGGATTCGATCGCGGGAGCCGAGAATCCCTCCACGCGTGCGATCTCGGCCACCGTCTCCAGGTCGCGGATGCCCCAGGCAGAATCGCGTGCTGTGAGATCGGCGTCGAAGGCGGCGTTGCTTTCGGAGGTGTGGTTTCCGCCGCGCCTGTAGGGACCGTAAAGATAGAGCAACCCGCCCGTCGGCAGCGTGCGGGCGGCGCCCCGCATCAACCCCAGCGTGGAGGACCAGGGCGAGATGTGGATCATATTGATGCAGACGATCGCGTCGGCGCTCTCGATCGGCCAGGACACGGCGGCCGCGTCGAGCGCGATCGCGGGGCGCACGTTGCCGAGGCCCGAACCGGCGGCCCACGCGTCGATGCTCGCGCGCGCCGTCTCGTCGGGATCGCTCGGTTGGAAAGACAGGTGGGTGAGTGCCGCTGCGAAGTGGATCACATGCTCGCCGCTGCCGCTCGCGATCTCGAGCACCAGGCCGGAACCTGGCAGTACGCGTTTGAGCACGTCGAGAATCGGATCGCGGTTGCGTTGGACGGACGGGGCCGTGCGTCTCGGATCTGGGCTCGACACGTCTATCTCCACTTTCTGCGTCGTCTAATCCTGGTCGACTACGATCAATCGCGGCCGTTCGGCCGGGTTGTTAACGGTTTGTTGCTAGCCTCGAGCCGGTCATGACCCGCCCCGGCCGACAGCTGGTCATTCACCACGCCTGATCTTGGCTAGGTAAAACCTGCAATGTCATATATATTTTTCTTCGCTGGCGCGCTCGGCAGCATCCTGCTGTGGGCACTGATCCTGTACCGCGAGTTCAGGGTCACCGCTGCCAAGAAGGCCAAGGACGCTGCGGCCAAGAGGCAGCGTTTCGCGAGGGCGGACGAAAAGCAGGGAACGGCGACGGTCAAGCTGCGTCGAGACCGCGGCTTCGGTCATCGTTGAACCAGCGCGGTCTTGGACTGCGACAGATCGAGGAGAGCACCATGGCACTGCATAAGTACAAGGTTGGCCAGATGGTGCAGTTTTCGCCTGGACGGTCCAGCATGCAGGCGGGAGCGGGCAAGTACACCGTCGTCCGGCTGTTACCACCCGAGGACGGCCAGAACCTCTATCGGATCAAGGGGGTCTCCGAGGCCTTCGAGCGCATGGCCAAGGAGACTGACCTGTCGCGATGAGCGGGCACAGCCGTGCTCGCCGCTTGGTCGAGGACCGGCCGTGTCTGCGTGAGTGACGGGCCGCCGGATCAGCGCCGCACGGGAGTGTCGTCGCCAGCGGGCATTGTGTCGGTCGTCGGCTTGGCCTTCGGCACCTTGACCAGCAGGCACAGAGGAATCGCCGACGCCGACAGCAGCACATACATCAGCCAGGCGTTGGTGTAGCCGAGCATGATCGCCTGCCGGTCGATCTCCTTGGCGATCTTGGCGATGCCGGGCAGCGTCTCGAGCGTGAAGCCCCCCATCGAGGCCGGCATGTCGAGCACCCGGTTGTACGGGGAGATCAGCTCTGTCAGGCGCGAGTAGTTCGAGCCCGTCGCACGCATGATCTCGGCGACCGAGATCGATATGAAGAAGCTCGATCCGAACGTGCGCAGCAGGTGGAACAACGACATGCCCGTGGCGCGGCGGTCGGCCGGCAGCGTCGAGAACGTGACCAGGGACATCGGCGCCCAGAACAGGCCGATGCACAGCCCCTGCATCATCGAGTTCAGCGCGAGTTCGGTCGTCGAGACGTCGAGGTTGAAGCTCAGCAACCAGATCCCCGTGAGCGTCTGCAGGCAGGCGCCGACCAGCAGCAGGACACGCGGGTCCATGCGCTGCGCCATCATCGAGACGCCGAACCCGAGAATGGCGCCGACGCCGCGCCAGGCGATCATCTCGCCGATCGCGGCATCCGGAAAGCCGGCCTGCTGCTGGAGCAGCGAGGGCAGAAGGATCAACGGCGCGAACGACAGCGCGCCGAAGATGAACACCATGCAGGCGCCGACGACGTAGTTGTGGTCGTTGAGCAGGCGGAAATCGAGGAACGAGCGCTCGCTGGTCATCGTGTGCACTAGGAACATATAGAGCGCGATGACCGCGATGAACGTGGCGACCACGATTTCGTAGGATGCGAACCAGTCGAGCCGTTGCCCACGCGAGAAGACGAGTTGTGCGGCCGCCACCGAGAGTGAAAGCGTCAGGAAGCCGGTCCAATCGAGCTCGACCTTCTGGCCGGTGATGCGGTCGCGGGGCAACAGGAACCAGATCCCGACCAACGCTGCGGCGATGATCGGTGCAAGCATCCAGAACGCCCATCTCCAGCCGTACTCGGCCGCAACCCAGCCGGCGAGCATCGGCCCGGCCACCGGTCCGACCATGTTGGCCATGCCGAAGATCGACTGGACGGTCGGCATCTGGTGGTTGGGAAAGCTGTTCAGCAGGAGCGTCTGGCCGATTGGCACGAGGGGGGCGCCGGCAGCGCCCTGCAAGACTCGCCAGAGGATCATTTCCTCGAGCGAGCCGGCGGCGCCGCACATCACTGTGGACAGCCCGAACAGGACGACGCAAAGGAGCAGCGACCGGCGAACGCCGAGTCGTGCTGCCAACCAGCCTGAAGGAGGGGTGGCCACCGCGCTCGCGACGATGTTGAAGGTCATCGTCCAGGATACCTCGTCCTGGGTCGCGAGTAGTGCGCCCTGCAACTGTGGCAGCAGCGTCGAGGAGATGATGATGGTCGAGGAATAGAGCGTATTGGTCACGACGACGGTGCACAGCAGGAGCCAGCGTTGCGCTGGCGGCATCAGTGCATTGTCGTCATCGCGCATCTGAGACCCTTCGTCGTTATTGAGATGGTAGCCAGGATGATAGTAAGTCTGGTTATCATTTGTCGACGAGGTCTCACAGGGTGCCAGCCAACCACGAGCGGTATATCGGCTATCTGATCTCGGACGTCGCGCGCCTATTGCGCACGGTGTTCGACCGACGCGTCCGCCATCTCGGCGTGACTCGTGTTCAGTGGCTGGCGCTCACCCGGCTGGATCGCCGCCCCGGCGCGAGCCAGTCCGACGTCGCCGACATGCTCGAGATCGAGAAGGCGACGGCGGGCCGGCTGATCGACCGGCTGGAAGCCAACGGCTTGGTCGAGCGCCGCGACGATCCGCGCGACCGCCGCGTCAACCGGATCTACCTAAGCCGTGAATCAGAGCTGTTGCTGGAGCAACTTTGGCCGGTAGCCGCTGCGACCAATGACGAAGCCATGAGTGATTTGACTGAGGAGGAGCGCCGGGTGCTCACGGGACTGCTCGACCGCATGAAGTCGCGTCTGCACGTGATGGCGGACCAGACCGCTGCCGTGGACGAGACGGCGCCGGCCGAGGTCGAGACCTAGCACACGAGCGAGATGGTGCCATGACCCTATCAGAGTTGAAGCACGGGCGTGGATGGCTGCGTCCGTTCCTGCTCGTCGTGTTGCCCGTGATCGCGGTGTTCGGCGGGTTGATGTTCTGGCTGATGGGCGGCCGCTACATCTCGACCGAAAACGCCTATGTGAAGGCCGATATCGCACAAGTTGCAACCGAGGTTGCCGGCCGGGTCGCGGAAGTGCGCGTGCGTGACCACGCCACCGTCAAGGCCGGCGACGTCCTGCTCCGCATCGATCCCGAGCCGTTCGGGCTGGCGCTCGCCAAGGCCGAGGCCGAGCTCGACTCCTCGCGCGCGCAGATGGCGACCCTGGTGGCCCAGTGGATGGAGGCCAAGAGCGAGCTGGCGGAGGCCGAAAGCAAGGTCGTCTACTGGACGGCACAGCTTGCTCGCCAGAAGCAGCTCACAGAGCGCGGCATCGTCGCGTCGTCCAAGTTCGAGGAGGTCGAGAGCAATGCCGTCTCCGCCCGCGATCACGTGGCGGTGGTTCGCGAGAAGGTGGCGCGCACGCTGGCACAGCTCGGCAATCGCCCCGACCGCAAGATCGACGAGTATGCGCTCGTGCGCCAGAAGATCGCCGAGCGTGATCGCGCCAGACTGGAGTTGGAGCGCACCACGGTTCGCGCACCGGTCTCCGGCGTCGTCGTCAATTTCAAGGTGCAGCCCGGCGAGCAGCTCAAGCTCGCGACGACGCTGTTCGCCATCGTCGCCGACACGCGGCCCTGGGTGGAGGCCAATTTCAAGGAGACGGAGCTGACCCACGTTCGCCCTGGGCTGACGGCGACGGTTCTGCTCGACATCTATCCAGGCCTCGAGTGGGAGGCGGAGGTCGACACCATCAGCCCGGCGACGGGGGCCGAGTTCGCGATCCTGCCGCCGCAGAACGCCACCGGCAACTGGGTGAAGGTGGTCCAGCGCCTGCCGGTCAAGCTGCGCTTGAAGCAGCGTTCCGGCGAGCCGCCGCTTCGCGCCGGCATGACCGCGACGGTCCGTATCGACACCGAGCGCGAGCGCCGCATCACCAACCTGTTCAACGGCTCGGCCGCGGCGACCTCGGCCTACGGTGCGAAGTAGGTCGGGGCGACCCCGGCACCTGCACTCAGCCGGGGGAGGTCCGACATCCACAACGCGATCCGTCGGACCTCCGGCGGCACGTGCAGGGCCGCCTCGCTCCGACCTACATCTACCGGTCTCTTATCAGCTCGCCGATTTTCAAGCGTAGGCTGGGTTAGGAGCGGCGCGCAGCGCTGGTCCGTAACCCAGCATCCACGGCACCACGCATCTGCTGGACTACGCTCCGGGTCATACATCGCTTTACACGAAGACCGTGGCGGTCGACGCTAACCCAGCCTACGGCCCGCTACGGCATCCGCGCTCAACCGCTGCCGGTGCCTCGTCTTGACCGCGTTCCGCGCCGGGCCTAAGAGAGCGCCAGCACTCGTGGTGATTTGGCCGGCCGGCTTGCAGCCACGTTAAATAACTCCGCTAAAAAGGCCGTGCGCGTTACCCGTCTATACAGGCGCCCGGTTTTCGTCAGCGGCAAAGTCGGCCCCTACGAGGGAGTCCGCGCGCCATGTCGACCGATCCGAAAGACGAAGCCATCAACTGGCGTCCCGAGACGCAACTCGTGCACGGTGGCACGCTGCGCTCACAGTTCGGCGAGACCTCCGAGGCGTTGTACCTCACGCAGGGCTACGTCTACAACAGCGCCGAGCAGGCCGAGGCGCGCTTCCTCAATCTCGATCCGGGCTTCCAGTATTCGCGCTTCGGCAATCCGACCGTCGCGATGTTCGAGGAGCGGATCAGGCTGCTCGAGGGCGCCGAGGACTCGCGCGCCACCGCGACCGGCATGGCGGCGGTGACGGCTTCGATCCTTTCGTGTTTGAGCGCGGGCGATCATATCATCGCGGCGAAGGCGATGTTCGGATCGTGCCGCTATATCGTCGAGGTGCTCTGCCCTCGCTTCGGCATTCAGTTCACGCTCGTCGACGGCCGCGATCTCAACCAGTGGGAGAGTGCGGTCAAGCCGAACACCAAGGCCTTCTTCTTCGAGACGCCGGCCAATCCGACACTCGACATCGTCGACATCGCCGGCGTGTCGAAGATCGCCAAGCGCATCGGCGCGGTGACGATCGTCGACAACGTGTTCGCGACCCCGATGCTGCAGCGCCCCCTCCAGCACGGCGCCGACGTGGTGGTGTACTCGGCGACCAAGCATATCGACGGCCAGGGCCGCTGCCTCGGTGGCGTGGTGCTGGCGAGCAAGGACCACATCAAGAAGTACGTGCACGACTTCGTCCGCCAGACCGGGCCGTCGCTGTCGCCGTTCAACGCCTGGGTGATGCTGAAGAGCCTCGAGACGCTGCCGATCCGCGTCAAGGCGCAGTGCGAGACGGCGGCACGCCTCGCGGACCACATGGCGAAGCTCAAGGGCATGGCGAAGGTCATGTACTGCGGTCGCGCCGATCATCCCCAGGCCGCCCTCATCAAGAGACAGATGAGCGGCGGCGGGCAGGTCGTGACGTTCGTCATCGACGGCGACAAGGCGGCGGCGTTCCGCTTCCTGAACGCGCTACGCCTAGCCAAGATCTCCAACAACCTCGGCGACACCAAGAGTCTCGTCACCCATCCCGCCACGACGACGCACCAGCGCCTCACGTCCGAGGCCCGCGCCGAACTCGGCATCTCCGACGGCATGATCCGGCTGTCGGTGGGCCTGGAAGCCTACGAGGACATCGCCGAGGACGTGGAACGCGGGCTGATGGCGGCAAGAGGGTAGCAGTGGCCGGTCTGAATTCGGTCGGTCACATGGTAGAATGGCCCGACAGTCTGCGGAGAGAGCCTTGCAATTACTGAACTCGAGCAGCGGCTATGGCGCCCTCACCAAGCTCCTGCATTGGTTGATCGCCGCGCTGTTCGCGTTGCAGTATGCGTCGGCAATCATCATGCTGCGGGTGCCGGCGGAGGCGACAACTCTCGGTGTGACGCAGGCTGAATACTACAACTGGCACAAGTCGCTCGGCCTTTTGGCGCTGTTGTTGACCATCGCCCGCCTCGTCAACCGCCGCTCGGGAGCGCTGCCGCCATGGGCGCCGACGCTGACGCCACTCGAGCAGGTGATGGTGCACAGGGCCGAGCAATTGCTCTACGCGGCCATGCTCGTGATGCCCTTGAGCGGCCTCGTTTACGTCATGGCCGGTGGGTATGGCGTCCGGCTGTTCGGTATCTTCGACTTGCCGAATCCGATCGGGTCGGCTCCGCGGTTGGCGGTGCTGGCCCAATGGCTCCATGTGGCCAGCGCCATCCTGCTTCTGCTGCCGCTCGGCCTCCACCTCGGACTGGTGCTCGGACATCACTTCGGCCTCAAGGACCGTCTCATCAGCCGCATGCTGCCGGGCCGGAAATGAGAGAGGCGGCCCCGTCGCCAGGGGCCGCCTTTCCCTTTCACTTCGTCTCTCCGCCCTCCCCGCGCAGCCGGTACAGGTTGGTCAGCAGCGCGTCGAAGCCACCGGCGCCTTGGCCAGTGTGCAGATCGATGCGGCCGACCTTCTCGACGAGCTTCTCCAGCGCCTCGAGCTCCTTCAGGCGGACGAGGATCGGGTTGTCCTCCATCAGCCGCGCCGTGTTCAGCAGGGACCGCGTCGCCGCCGTCTCCTCCTGGCGGCGGATCAGATTGGCCTTCGCCACCCGCTCCGCCTCCACGACCTTGTTCAGGAGCTCGCGTACGTCGCCCGGCAGGATGACGTCCTTGACGCCGATCTCGCCGATCTCCGCACCGAGCGCCTTCGCCCGCTCCGCCACGTAGCCGCGCACCTGCCCGTCGATCTCGTCGCGCGCGGCGAGGATTTCGTCGAGTGTGCGCGTCGCCACCGCCTCCCGGATCGCGAACTGCACGAGCCGGTACAGCGTGTTGGCGAGATCGCCCGTGGTCATTGCCGCCTTCTCCGGATCGACGACCCGGTAGAAGGCGGTCAGCGTCACGCGGATTCCGACGCGGTCCTTGGTCAGGATCTCCTGCGCCGTCACCTCGAGCGGCGTCGGACGCAGGTCGACCTTCTGGATACGGACCGTGCGACCGACCTGCCAGAACGCATGTCGCCCGGGCTTCAGCCGCTCGGTCAGCTCACCATCGACGATCAGAAGACCCGCCTCGTGCGCCTCGACCACGGCCTGCACCACGACCGTATTGCGGGCGAGGTCGATCCTGTCGAGGTGACGCTTGGCGACGCGGATGTCGGCGGCGGTGTCGATGCGCTCGACCTCCACCGACGTGACCGACGTCCAGAACGCGCGCGTGGTGTTGGGCATGACGAGGTGCTTGGGCTCGCCGTCGAATGAGATGATCGCCACTTCCGTCGGGCCTGCCTGGACGATCTCGACATGCTCGTCCGCCACCGCCGGGTGCGTGCGCTGCATCAACAGCGCCCGGTCGGCCGGCAGCTCGGCGCGCACGATCTTCACCACCTCGGCGCTGCAATGGCCGAAGGGGTCGAACAGCGTGTGGCGGCCGGGCCCGAGCAGGCGCTCGAACCGGCCGTCGCGGATGAGGAACGCGCGCTCGTCGTCTTTGACGGTCACGACGCGATTCAGAAAGCCGGCCCGGTTCATCTGGAAATCTCCTTTTCTTCTTCTTGCAAAAAACATCGACCGCTCAGGTCGCCGGCCGCCGCCCCACGGCGAGTGCGCGGGCTCCCGCTTGAGCCCGGTGGCGCGGCCGTGTGCCCTGGGTTGCGTCCGCGCCGCCTCCGCAGAGTGCAGCGCGCCGGAGCCCGGGCTCGGGCGTTGCCGCCGGACGGTATCCGCGGGAGCGCGAAGCGTCTCGACGCTTGGCCTTGCAGTCTCACTCCTCGCCGAAGCTCGGAGATTGGCCGCAAAGACTGGAGAAGCAGCCGGCTTCCCGTGTGTAGTCCTCCTTTTACGGAGGGTGCGAAGCGGGAATCGAACCCGCGACAGCCTGATTAACAGTCAGGTGCTCTAACCACTGAGCTAGTCGCTTGGAGAAGCCCCGGGGAATCGAACCCCAGACCTTCCGGTTGCCCGGATGCTCTACCACTGAGCTACGGCCTCGGATCCCCGATGGAAGCGGAACACGCACTCCGCAGAGCGGCGCGCGCCAGGCCGGTCTCGAAGAGCCGGCACCCATGGCGTCCGTAAGGGAGGCCGGCTGATGACTGATGATTGTGGCGGGGTTTGGGCGTGAGGCTAGGATCCCGGCTATTTTCTTCGATCAGTCGTCTGATCGGAGCGACGGCCGCGCCCGTGCCGCGTGGTTCTGGTTTTCCCCGAAACGTGCTCCGGCTTCTCTGCTCCGGGTGCTGAGAGGTGCGACAGCGGCAGCCGCGACGTCTCTTTCAGACGGTCGAGGACGACGGAAGATCTGACGTGAGCGACGCTCTCGTGCGGCAAGAAGATCTCGTTGAGGATGCGCGACAATGCCTTAAGGTCCGCCGCAACAAGCTTGACCAGATAGTCGGCTTCGCCGGTCAGTGCATAGGCTTCCTGCACCTCGTCCAGACCCTCGATCAAGGATTTGAAGCGTTTGGAGTTGTCGGGCGAGTGGGTGGCGAGCGTCACCTGCACGAACACGGCGACGCCAAGCCCCAGCGCTTCCGCCGACAGATGCGCTCGATAGCTTTCGATGACGCCGGCTTCCTCGAGCGCTACCCTGCGCCGCGAGCACTGCGAGGCGGAGAGGCCGACGCATTCCGCCAACTCGAAGTTGGTGAGGCGTCCGTCCCGCTGCAGCGCGGCCAGCAACTTGATGTCGAAAGCATCCATGCGGATCTCGTGCGCCATAAGGCAAAAAAATGCATGATCTATGCGTATCTGAGGTTTCCAGAGGATGCTTTGCAAGCCCCTTGCGTGTTCGGTGAGCTAAATTGATCTACGTCAAATCGCATGCAGGAGATGCGCGATGGGTCCTTTCCCGCACGATGCACCGCCCGCCGTGATCAGCGCCGCCAATCCGGCGGGTACGGATGGGTTCGAGTTCGTCGAGTTCGCCCATCCTGATCCGGCCGAGATCGAGGTGTTGTTCGAGCGGATGGGGTACACGGAGATCGCCCGACATCGGAGCAAGGATATCTCGCTCTATCGGCAGGGCAGCATCAACTATGTGCTCAATCGTGAGCCTGGCTCGCACGCCGTCCGCTTTACTGGCGAGCACGGGCCCTGCGCGCCGGCGATGGCGTGGCGCGTGGTGGACGCCCGGCATGCCCTGAGGCGCGTGCTCGACCTCGGAGGCAGGGAATACCCCGGGGCAGACAAAACGCTCGACGTACCGGCCGTGATCGGAATCGGCGGCTCACTGCTCTATTTGGTCGAGACGTATGGTGCGAAGGGCTCGCCCTACACCGCCGAGTTCGACTGGTTGGGGGAAGCTGATCCGCAGCCAGCCGGCGTCGGCTTTCACTACATCGATCACCTCACGCACAACGTCATGCGCGGCAACATGGAGACGTGGTACAAGTTCTATCGTGACACCTTCAATTTCCGCGAGATACGCTTCTTCAACATCGAAGGCAAGGTCACGGGTCTCACCAGTCGCGCACTGACTTCGCCGTGCGGGAAGATCCGCATTCCGATCAACGAGAGCGCCGACGACAAGAGCCAGATCGAGGAGTACCTGCGCCAGTACAAGGGCGAGGGCATCCAGCACATCGCGGTCGGCTGCGACGACATCTACACCGCAACCGACGCTATCGCCGCGCGCGGGATCGCGTTCATGCCGGGACCGCCCGAAACCTACTACGAGCGCTCGCGCCAGCGTGTCCGCGGCCACACCGAGCCGATCGAGCGCATGAAGCGGCACGGCATCCTGATCGACGGCGAGGGCGTGGTCGACGGCGGCGCGACCCGTATTTTGCTGCAAGTCTTCTCCAAGACGGTGATCGGCCCTATCTTCTTCGAGTTCATTCAGCGCAAGGGTGACGACGGGTTCGGCGAGGGGAATTTCAAGGCGCTGTTCGAGAGCATCGAGGAGGACCAGCTCCGCCGGGGTGTGCTCGAGGCCTCTTGATCGCCGGCGCGACAGGGAGGAGCAGGATGACCCGTTCCAAGGCCAGACGCCCGAGCCGAGAGTGCGCGGCCTCGATCGCCGAGGGCAATGCCGGCTACATGTCGGGCTTCGGCAATGGCTTCGAGAGCGAGGCTCTGCCGGGCGCGCTTCCAGTCGGACGCAACAGCCCACAGCGATGCCCGTATGGCCTGTATGCCGAGCAGATCTCGGGATCGCCGTTCACCGCGCCGCGCATCGCCAACGAGCGCTCCTGGCTCTACCGCATCCGGCCGACCGTGCAGCACTGGGGCCGCTTCGAGAAGCTCGATCCGGGACTGTGGCGTACTGCGCCGTGCCTCGAGCACGAGATGCCGATCGCGCCGCTGCGCTGGAGTCCCATCCCGATTCCGAAGGAGACGATGAGCTTCCTCGGCGGCGTGCGGACGATCACGACGGCGGGCGATGCCGCCAATAGGGCGGGTATGGCGGTCCACGTCTATTTCGCGACGCGCTCGATGCAGGACGAGTATTTCTACAACGCCGACGGCGAGATGATGATCGTGCCGCAGGAGGGCGATCTGCGCCTCGCGACCGAGTTCGGCATCATCGATGTCGAGCCGTGCGAGATCGCCGTCATTCCGCGCGGCGTCAAGGTCCGTGTCGAGTTGAGGGGCGCTCCGTCGCGCGGCTATGTCTGCGAGAATTACGGTGGGGCGTTCACTCTGCCCGAGCGCGGTCCCATCGGGGCCAACTGCATGGCGAACCAGCGCGATTTCCTGACCCCCACCGCCGCCTACGAGGATCGCGATGGGGCGTGCACGATGACCGTGAAGTGGGGCGGCAATCTCTGGCGGACGGAACTGGAGCATTCGCCGCTCGATGTCGTCGCCTGGCATGGCAACTACGCGCCGTACAAATATGATCTGCGCCACTACGCGCCGGTCGGCCCGGTGCTCTACGATCACGCCGATCCGTCGATCTACACGGTGATGACCTCGCCGTCGGAAACGCCGGGTACCGCAAATATCGACTTCGTGGTTTTCTGCGATCGCTGGATGGTGGCCGAGAACACCTTCCGGCCGCCCTGGTACCACATGAACGTGATGAGCGAGTTCATGGGCCTGGTGCAGGGCGTCTACGATGCCAAGCCGGAGGGGTTCGTGCCCGGTGGCTTCTCGCTGCACAACGCCATGCTTCCGCACGGTCCTGATGTCGCCGCGTTCGAGCGTGCGAGCAACATGAAGCTCGAGCCGCAACGCCAGACCGACACGATGGCCTTCATGTGGGAGAGCCGTTTTCCCCAGATCGTCACGCGTTACGCCGCCGGTCTCGGCACGCTGCAGCACGATTATGCGAGCTGCTGGGCCGGCCTCAAGAAGCACTTCGACCCGACGCGGCGGTAACGAGGCTCGCAAGCAGGCGCTACAAGGCGGTCGCGGCATGATAGGATCTGCTGCCCGGCCAAGGTCGGCCTGTGCCGGAGGTGGAGGAGAAAGATCATGCCGAGGTTGCCGCTGCAGGTGTCCGCTGTGTATGCACCGGCCGATCAAGGCCGATCGGAAGCCTGGGCGCGGGATCTGTTGGCGCCGACCGGTACGCTCCGGATCGGTCTCAACGGCTCGAATACGACGCTCGTCTCGCGCAAGGCAGACGGAAGCGTGGGCGGCCTGGCCGCCGCGGTCGGCGCCCACATCGCGGGCAAGCTCGGCGTGCCGCTCGAGACCATCGTCTATTCGGGCTCGGAGGCGTATACTGCGAGCTTCGAGGCGGACGCGTGGGACATCATCGTCACGGGGCGTAACCCGTTCGCGCTGACCAAGGTGGCATTCGGCCCCGACATCATCCTCACCGAGTACGTCTTCGTCGCGCGGCCGGGGTTCGACATTGCCAGCGCGAGCGACGTCGATCGCGCCGGCGTGCGCGTCGGGGTGCCGCGGAACGCCTCCGCCGATGCCTTTCTGAAGGATCGACTGAAGGCGGCCGAGCTCGTCCGCATGGACGGCACCACCGCCACGGCGTTGGCGATGATGCGCGCCGACGAGATGGACGTTTACGGAACGATAGCGAGCAGCGTCGGCCTCATCGCCGAGCAGCTTCCCGGCGCGCGGCTCGTCCCCGGTGTCTTCAATACTGTCGGATTTGCCGTGACGATGCCGAAGACGCGCTCTGCCGCCGCCTTGGCCGCCCTTGCGGAGATCGTCGGCGAGGCGAAAAGGACCGGCGTCATAGCGCGCATCATCGCCGAGACCGGTGCGCAGGGCGCGGTCGTCGCGCCGGACTGAGGATGCGCGCCGTTCGGCCCCCGCTCGACCTGGAGCCGCAGATGTGACCAACCGCGAGGATCGCCCGCCAGGGGCCTCGCAACGAGCCAGAACCTTGCAATTCCAATCGCATAAATTCTCCGTCGCACCCATGATGGACTGGACGGATCGGCATTGCCGGTTCTTCCACCGGCTACTGACGCGCCGCGCCCTTCTCTATACGGAAATGGTGACGGCGGAGGCGATCCTGCACGGCAAGCGCGATCAGCTGCTCGGCTTCGATGTATCCGAGCATCCTGTCGCGCTGCAACTCGGTGGTTCCAATCCGGCGAGGCTGGCTGCGGCTGCCGCAATTGGCGCGGACTACGGCTACGACGAGATCAACCTCAACTGCGGCTGCCCGTCCGACCGCGTGCAGGAAGGCCGCTTCGGAGCCTGCCTGATGGCCGAGCCCGAACTGGTGGCGGAGTGCATCGCCGCCATGCGCGCCCACGTCGCCATGCCGGTCACGGTCAAGTGCCGCATCGGCATCGACGACCAGGACGGCGAGGCCGATTTGCAGCGTTTCGTCGAGGTGGTGGCGTCGGCCGGATGCCGGCTGTTCGTGGTTCACGCGCGCAAGGCTTGGCTGAAGGGGCTCTCGCCCAAGGAGAACCGGGAGGTTCCGCCACTCGACTATGCGCGCGTCCGCCGTCTCAAGGCGTCCCGGCCGGATCTGACCATCGTGATCAACGGCGGCATCGGCTCGCTCGACGAGGCGGAGGCTCTGCTCGCGCCCGAGAACGGCGTCGCGCTCGATGGCGTCATGCTCGGCCGGGCGGCGTATCAGACGCCGTGGCTGCTCTCGGACGTGGATCGCCGCTTCTTCGGTGAGGCCGGCGAGGCAGCTGCACGTGAGGCCGTTCTGGAGAGGCTGGTGCCTTATCTGGCTTGGCACCTGGAGCGTGGCGGCCGGCTGAACAACATTACGCGGCATGTCCTGGGCCTTTATCACGGCGCACCCCGCGCGCGCCGCTTCCGCCGGCATCTCGGGGAGAATGCCGTGAAGGCCGGTGCCGGACTCGAGGTGATCAGGGAGGCGATCGAGATCGCTTCGGGGCGCGTGGTCGCGGTCGAAGACGCGGCTTGAGACGTAGCGAGCCGCCTCTCGCCGTCGTAGAATGGTCGGTATGCACATGGTCGAGGAGAGTTCCATGCGTCGCTCGTTCGCAATCCCGTTCCTGACGCTTCTGCTCGCCGTCTGGCCGACCGCCCTGACGGCGCAATCGGCCGCCAGCCCCCGGCCCGAGCCGCCGTTGTCGGGCCCCAAGACGCCGAGGGTCGAGGCCGTTAAGGGCGACGATGGGCTTCACCACCAGAGCTGGTACGTGCAGGGTTTCCTGGACCTGAAAGAGGACCACGCGGCCGCGACCGGCAAGGGGCGCAACTTCGCCGTGGTGTTCGAGCAGCGCGGCTGCATCTACTGCACAAAGATGCATACCGAGGTGCTGGCCGAGAAATACGTCAACGACTATGTGGCGCAGAATTTCGACATCGTGCAGCTCGATTTGTTCGGCGCCCGCGAGGTCACCGACTTCGACGGCGAAAAGCTGCCCGAGAAGAAGCTGGCTGAGAAATGGGGCGTGCTGTTCACGCCGACCATCGTTTTTCTCAAGGAGGACCTGTCGGGCCTGGCAGGTAAATCAGGTCCGACGCTAGAGATCGCGCGGATGTCGCAGAGCTTTGGCACGGGCACGTTCGTCGACCTGTTCGGATGGGTGAGGACGCAAGCCTACGAGAAGGACCGAAACTTCCAGCGTTATCATATCGATCGTATGGCGAAGCGCGAGGCGGCGAAAGCGGGGGGCGGCGGCTGATCACGGGGGCCATCGCGGGAGGGCATCAGGACGGCCGCGGTTGCAGCCGGACAGCCGGTTTGATGCTGCGTTGCAGCGCAACCCACACTCCGTAATTGATAAACTGCTCAACAGGCCATCGCGGTCGTTGACCGCTCCATCTAGGCCAGCTAGCGTTGGCCGCGAGGCTATCGACCGATCAGCGTACAATTGTCGGCGGCAGCTCGACTGGAAGCCTTAGTCCGATTGGGAGGACGACCACCTATGCGTGCTCGAAACGTGATCAAAGCTGCAGCGGCCTTTGCGCTCCTGGCGCCGGCAACTGCCTGGGCCCAAGCGGTGCCCACCGACATCCCCGAGATGACGCTGAAGGTGGCCGACACCTTCCCCTCGCAGGGTTTCGTGCCCGAGCGCGCGAAGAGCTGGGCCGAGAACATCACCAAGAAGACGGGCGGCAAGGTCAAGTTCCAGTTCTTCTGGTCCGATTCCCTCTTCAAGCAGGCCGACGGTGCCACCAATCTCGCGGCTGGCGTGTCCGATTTCGCGCGTGTCGCCTCGACCTATGATCCGGCCAAGACCCAGCTCTGGATGACGCTGGATATGCCGTTCAACGCCAACGACTACTGGTGCGGCATCTCCTCGGCGGTCGAGACGCAGCAGGAGCAGCCCGACCTCAAGAAGAAATTCGACGAGCTCGGTTTCCTGCCGATCGTCGGCTACTCGAGCGGCCACTTCCACTTCCTCTCGAAGGAGCCGGTCACCAAGATCTCTGAGCTGAAGGGCAAGCGCATCCGTAGCTACGGCGGCGCCCGCATCGGCATGTCGACCGTGCTCGGCATCTCCGCGATCTTCATGCCCTACGGTCAGATCTACGAAGCGGTCGAGCGCGGCGTCGTCGACGGTGCCGAGGCGACGATCCTGCTGACCGACAGCTTCAAGCACTACGAGATCGCCAAGAACCTGACGCTCGCGCGCACCGGCTACGTGGTCGGTTCCAGCTACTCGATCAACCTCAAGAAGTGGAACAGCTTCCCGGCGAGCCTGAAGCAGATCTTCAAGGATGCCGCCAAGGAGCACGACATGGATTGGGCGCGCTTGATGATGGAGCAGGAGGGCGTCAAGCTGAAGGAGTTCCAGGAGAAGCGGGGCATGAAAGTGCTCGAGTTCTCCGCTGAGGATAAGGCCGCGTTCGCGAAGGCGGCAAAGGAGTCCCAGGAGCTTTGGCTGGCCGACATGGACAAGAAGAACGTGCCGGCACGCGCCGCTTGGACCATGTTCCAGGACAAGCAGCGTGCTTGCGAGAAGAAGGTCGCTGCCGAGGGTTATCCTTGGGCCAAGAAGTAAGAGGGCAGGGCCATGGCTGAGAAGAGACGGACCGTCGTCGACGGTCTGGCCGAATGGCTCGCCATCATCGGCGGCCTCGTGGTCTTCACTCTGATGATCCTCGTGGTCGCCGACGCGATCGGTCGCAAGACACCGTGGGGCGCCGTACCCGGCGCCTTCGAATTCAGCGAGGCGTTAATGATCCCAGCGGTGTTCCTGCCGCTGATGTTCGTGCAATCGAAGCGGGAGCACGTCTTCGTCGGCGTGGCCACGATGGCATTCCCGAACCGGTTCCAATGCTTTCTGGACGCGGTCGCGGCAATCGTGGGGATGGCGATCTTCGGCTTTCTCACCTGGCTCGCATTCGTCAAGGCTCTCGATTCGACGATGATCAACGAGTACCGGGTCTCCATCGTCTCGGTTCCGATCTGGCCCTTTCGCTGGGTGATCGTGGTCGGAACCGGCTTGATGGTGGTCCAATTGCTGATGACGGTGATCGAGGAATTCGGCCGTGCATTTGGTGCGGAGGAACCCTCGATGATGGAAGCGGAGCTGCGATAGCAGGCTTCGCGATCCGAACGAGGCAACACGCACTCCAGCGAGTGAGGGAGTGAGGGGCGCCTGAGGTGAGCCGCGGAACCGGGATTGTTCCCGTTCCGCGGTGCTTCACAAAATCCGCGAGAACGACTGGTGCGCCATCCGTCGGGTGACCGGCAATTCGTACCTTTTGCAGAATACCAGACGGGTGGAACGTTACATGGAAAGCCACTGGCTCGGCATACTCGGTTTCGTCGTCCTGCTGTTTCTGATCGCGATACGCGTGCCGATCGCCTTCACGCTCGCGCTCGTCGGCCTCGGCGGCATGTTCTCGCTGGTCGGGTGGGATGCCACCGTCGCGATGTTGTCGACGCAGCTGTACTCGGCTGTCGCCGTCAACACGCTGTCGGCTGTGCCGCTGTTTCTGCTGATGGGCTACTTCGCCTTTCACGCGGGCCTCACACGCGCGGCGTTCTCTACAGCCCGGATATGGCTGGCTGGATTACCGGGCGGGCTTGCGATGGCGAGCGTCGCGGGCTGTGCGCTGTTCGGCGCGTGTGCCGGCTCTGGTGTGGCCGCAGCGGGCGCGATGGGGCGTGTCGCGATCCCGGAAATGCTGCGCTATGGCTACGACAAGAGGATGGCCTGCGGCTCGATCGCCGCGGCAGCGACGCTGGCGGTGCTGATCCCGCCGTCGATCGTCATGGTCGTCTATGCCATTCTGGTCGAGGCCTCGATCGGGCGCCTGCTGATGGCGGGATATCTTCCGGGTCTTCTGTCGGCCCTGATCCTGATGGGCATGATTTATGTTCGGGTGAAGCTGAATCCCGCGCTGGCGCCGGAAGTGCCCTTCAAGCCATCGTTCAAGGACAAGATCGTTTCGCTCGGTGACGCCTGGGGCATCGTCGTTCTGATCGGGCTGGTGCTCGGTGGCATCTTCTCGGGTTTCGTCACGGCGACCGAGGCTGCTGCATTGGGCGCTCTGGGTGCCTTCATCCTCATGATCGCGGCTGGTCAGCTCAGCTGGGCCACATTCAAGGACTCGCTGCTGGAGACCGCCCGCACCACGGCGATGATTTTCCTGCTGTTGGTCGGTGCGACCATGTTCACCGGCTTCATGGCGTTGAGCGGACTTCCTCAGCTGATCGCGCAGGCGATCACGGACGCCAACCTCAGCATGTATTCGGTCATCGCCATCGTCGGGGTGCTCTACGTCTTCCTCGGCTGCTTCCTCGACTCGATCTCGATGATGCTTCTGACGATCCCCGTGCTGCTGCCGGTGTTGAAGCAACTCGACATCAACCTGATCTGGTTCGGCATCGTCGTCGTCAAGCTGGTCGAGATCGGATGCATCACGCCGCCCTTCGGCATCACCGTCTACGTGGTGAAGGGGGTCGTCGGCAACACGATCGCGCTCGAGGACGTGTTCAAGGGAATCTGGTGGTTTCTCGCGATGGAGATCTTCACGCTGCTGCTGTTGATCCTGTTTCCCTCCATTTCGACTTTCCTGCCCGACATCATGCTCGGCAAAGGATGACGCGATTTGCGGCCCGCCAGGCCGGCCGCCCAGAGAGTTGAAGCGAGATCAGGCGGCGTCCGGCCGTGTTCGGACGCCGTTTTCAGTTCACGGCCAGCCACTCGCGCGCCATGCGCTGGGCGCGGGCGATCTGGGCCTTCGTCATCTCGCCGGCGATGTCCTGGCGGTAGTGCTTGGCCGAGGCGTTGCCGCGGAGCGCGGCGAGATTGAACCACTTGTGTGCCTGCACGAGGTCGGTCATGCCGGCCCGGCCGGTGCAATAATCCAGTCCGAGCTGGAACAGGACGTCGGCGCCGCCGCCTTGCGGGGCATACTCGACGGTGTCACGCGAGGTGAGTTCCAGTCGCGCCATCTTGATTCTCCACTTTGAAGCCACGCGATACGTGGAGAGCCCCTTCCGGCTGCTCCAGCGCCGCCGTTTACCGTGTTCGGCGCGAGGGGAGAATGTCAGTGGCGTGATGATGAACTGGTAAAGACCGCCGACTGAATGCAGCAACCTGGTCGCAATCGAGATGAACGAAACGTTGCGCCATGTGCGGGCGCGCGGCAATTCGCGCTGCAACCGGGCGCACGTTCACGTCTCGGTAATGGATCGCTTCACAGTTCGCTAACCATGATTGCATGTGATGCGATTTCGAGGCGGATCCTGCCGGCTAAACCCGCGCACAGTCGGCGAGAATCATGGTGGCGGCCTTTTCGGCGATCATCATGGTCGGCGAGTTGGTGTTGCCAGACGTGATCGTCGGCATCACCGAGGCATCGGCGATGCGCAGCCCGGTGAGGCCTCGCACCCTCAAGGCCGGATCGACGACGGCGAGAGCGTCGGTACCCATCCGACAGGTCGAGACCGGATGGAAAATGGTGGTGCCGACGTCACCAGCGGCCCGAGCCAGCGCCTCGTCGCTGTCATCGAAGCCAGGGCCTGGGCGGAATTCCTCGGGTCGATACCTCTGGAGCGCGGGCTGCGAGACGATGCGGCGGGTGATGCGGATCGCGTCGGCGGCAACGCGGCGATCCTCCTCCGTCGAGAGATAGTTGGGCCGGATCTCGGGGTGAGCTGTGGGATCGGGCGATGTGATGTTCACGTGTCCACGGCTGGTCGGCCTCAGATTGCAGACGCTCGCCGTGAACGCAGGGAACGGATCGAGCGGCTCGCCGAACTTGGGCAGCGTCAGCGGTTGCACGTGATACTGCAGGTTCGGCGTCTCGCGCCGGTCATCCGACTTGACGAATGCGCCGAGTTGGGACGGGGACATCGTCATCGGCCCGGTGCGGAACAGCGCGAACTCGGCGCCCATCATGGCCTTCCAGAACAGGCTGTGCGAACGCTCGTTCAGCGTGGTGACGCCGCTGACCTTGTAGGCACAGCGCATCTGGAGGTGGTCCTGAAGGTTGCCGCCGACGCCACTCAGCTCGTGCCGCACCGTGATGCCATGACGCTGCAGCAATGCGCCTGGCCCGATTCCGGAGAGCTGCAGGATCTGCGGCGTGCCGATCGAGCCGGCGGATAGGATCACCTCGCGCCGGGTGGTCGCTTGCATAGCTTCACTGCCGACCCGCAGCTCGAGCCCGGTGACGCGCTGCCCCTCGAGCAGCACGCGCTCCACCTGCGCTTGGGTTTGCACGGTCAGATTGGGCCGGTTCATCACCGGCTTGAGGAATCCTTTCGCCGCGCTCCAGCGCAGGCCCTTCCGCTGATTGACGTGGAAATATCCCACGCCCTCGTTGTTGCCTCGGTTAAAATCCTCCGTTCGCGGGATCCCGGCTTCGGCTGCGGCGTCGCGGAAGGCATCGAGGATCTCCCACTTCAGACGCATCTTCTCGATGCGCCATTCGCCGCCGCGCTCGTGCAGGCTGTCGAACCCGCCGGGCTCGAGCGCCCACTGGTCCTCGTGGCGCAGGAAATAGGGCAATACGTCGTCCCAACCCCAGCCCTCGCAGCCCATCTGCCGCCAGGTGTCGTAGTCGCGAGCCTGGCCACGCATGTAGATCATGCCGTTGATGGCAGAGCAGCCTCCGAGCACCTTGCCGCGCGGATAGCCAAGACTGCGACCATTGAGACCGGGCTCCTCCGTCGTCTTGAAGCACCAGTCGCCGCGCGGGTTGCCGATCATGTAGAGGTAGCCGACCGGGATGTGGAACCAATGGTAGTTGTCATTGCCGCCTGCCTCGACCAGCAGCACCTCGATATTTCGGTCGGCCGAGAGACGGTTCGCCAGCACGCAGCCGGCCGAGCCGCCGCCGACGATGATGTAGTCGAATGATCCGAGCGAGGGGCGCATGGGCGGGGCTCCGTATCGGCCGCCAGCTTGGCGACGATGACTTTGACCCTCAATATCCCACGATTTGCAGCTCATCGAGCCCAAGATTGGCGAACGCCTTGTCGCGGGTCACGAGGCGGGCGTTGGCTGCGACGGCGTGCGCGGCGATCAGCATGTCGAAGCCTCCGATCGCGCGGCCGCGCCGCGTGCAGTCGGCGCGAATGTTGGCATAATTCTCGGCGGTCGCGGCTGATCACGACAGCACCTCGGATACGTCGACAAACCGCTCTAGAATCTCGGACATTCCCAGGTTCGACCGTTTGCGAAGGTCAAAGGAGATTTCCCCCAGGGCGATGGCAGAGATGGCGATAGGCTCCGTGGTGCTGAGGATACTTATATCAACACCGATCTCAAGCGTGCGGATCCTCGCGCCCCTTCCGCTCCTGTTCCTTCAGGTGCATATGCGCTTCCTCGGCGCTTTCGTAGATGTGGCTGGCGACGCCCCTTTGCTCCAGCGCGCTCCCGAGCTTCATGCGCAAGAACCCGCTCGTGCCATAGCGGGTGACGTCGATATAGAAACGATGAACCAAGTCTTCGACCATGCGGCTGTAGCTCTCGAATACCTCCGGCTCGATCGTGCAACCCGCGTAGTTGACGATCGCATAGACTTTGCGGCCGAGGGGTGCGATCCGCTTCGTGACCTCGGAGCGGATGCGTTCGACATCCCGCTCGCTCCTCACCGACAGCCGCTCGAAATTGATGAACAGCACGTTGAGCGCCGGGTCATAGGCGAAGCGCTTGTCGAGCGGGATCGTCAGCAGCCGCTCGCGCAGCGCCATCGGGCCGGGCTCGAAGATGGCCTCCTCCATCGCGACCGGACACTTGACCACGGGCTTGAAGTCCATGTGGCTGAGGATGTCCCGCTCGATGTCGATCCCGGGCGCGACCTCTGTCAGCTCCATCCCATCCGCCGTCAGTCGAAAGACGCAGCGCTCCGTCACGTAGAGCGGGCTCTGGCCGCGCTTCAGGGCGTAGTCGCCCGAGAAGGTGCGGTGCTCGACCTCGCCGACGAATTTCCGCTCGCGCCCTTCTCGCGCGATGACGAGCCGTCCGTCCGCGATCTTCAGTGCGAGCTTGCCCGCCGTGAACGTTCCAACGAACACCACCTGTTTGGCGTTTTGCGAGATGTTGATGAAGCCGCCCGCTCCGGCGAGCCGCGGGCCGAACTTGGAGACATTGAGATTGCCGTGCCGGTCGGCCTGGGCGAGGCCGAGGAAAGCAATGTCGAGGCCGCCGCCGTCGTAGAAGTCGAATTGATAGGGCTGGTCGATGATCGCCTGGGTGTTGGTCGCCGCGCCGAAGTTGAGGCCTGATGCGGGTACGCCGCCGATGACGCCCGGCTCGCAGGTCATCGTCATGAGGTCGACGATGTTCTCCTCGGCGGCCACCGCCGAAATCCCCTCGGGCATGCCGATGCCGAGATTGACGACGGCGTTGGCCTGCAACTCCAGCGCCGCGCGTCGCGCGATGATTTTACGTGCGCTCATCGGCATCGGCTGGATCGTCGTCATCGGCACCTTGATCTCGCCGGCGAACGCGGCGCTATAAGGCTCGATGAATGTCTGCATGTGGTATTCGGGCTTCTCCGCGACGACGACACAGTCGACGAGGATGCCGGGCACTTTGACCTGGCGCGGATTGAGGGAGCCGCGCTCGGCGATCCGCTCGACCTGCACGATGGTGAGGCCGCCGGAATTGCGCGCGGCCATCGCGATCGACAAGGCCTCCAGCGTCAGCGCCTCGCGCTCCATCGTGATGTTTCCGTCTGGATCGGCGGTGGTGCCGCGGATGATACCGACGTGGATCGGGATCGCGCGGTAGAACAAGTAATCCTCGCCGTCGACCTGCATAAGCCGGACGAGATCGTCCTTCGTCCGTTCGTTGATCCGGCCGCCGCCGTGACGCGGGTCGACGAAGGTGCCGAGGCCGACGCGGCTGAGATGTCCTGGCTTGCCGGCGGCGGTGTCGCGATAAAGGTGCGTGATGACACCCTGCGGCAGATTCCAGGCCTCGATATCGCCGTCCACCGCGAGCTTCTGCAACTTGGGAACGAGGCCCCAGTGGCCGCCGATGACGCGCTTGATGAGACCCTTGTGGCCGAGATGGTTGAGGCCCTTCTCCTTTCCGTCGCCCTGTCCGGCCGCATAAACCAGCGTCAGATCGCGGGGGGAGCCGATGCCGGAGGTCGCGCTTTCCAAGAAGCGGGCTTCGAGTGCGACGGCGATATTCTCGGGAAAGCCGATGCCGACGAAGCCGCCGGTGGCGATGGTATCTCCGGTGCGCACGAGCTGCACCGCCTCGCGCGCCGATACGATCTTGCCATGGTGGATGGCCCGCAGCGTGTGCAGCCGCTGGTCGGTCTCCTGGTGCATCGTTCACTCCCTCTGGCGGGTCTTTCGCCCGTTTCAGTCTGGGAATGGAGAGTTCAGCCCGCCATGCGCGGCGTCAAGTATCCTACGCGTGGTCCTCGATCCGATCGATCTCGTCAAGCGTACGCCGGCGGGGAGGCGCACCCCTTCGACGCGGCAGGATCAGGAGCAGCACCAGCGCCGGCGGGAGGATGAAGCACCATGCCATCCAGGTCGAGTGGTCTCGGTTCTTCCAGGTGCTGATCGGCCAGGCCAGCAAGCAAGCAGCGATAGAGACCAGCCCCCAAATGGCGATCGTTTTCATGGATGGTCACTCCAACGTCCAGTGCCTCGCGACGGGCGAAAGCTATCAGATGGGAACCGACTGTGGCGGAAAAAGGGGAGAGCGGGTGAGGCAGGCGGTGTCTGACGCTCCGCGTCCGATACCGATGTCGAGCGCTAGAGAAAGTCCAATCCAAGGTCGAGGACGGGGGCGGAGTGCGTCAGCGCGCCCGACGAGATCAGGTCGACGCCCGATTCCGCGATGGCGCGCACCGTCTCCAGGGTGACGCCGCCGGAGGCCTCTGTCAGGACGCGCCCGCCGACGATTCCGACCGCCTGCTTCAGTTGCGCGGGGCTCATGTTGTCGAGCAGCACGGCGTCGACCTTGTGGCCGAGCACCTCCCTGAGCTGATCGAGCGTGTCGACCTCGATCTCGATCTTGACCATGTGGCCGACGCGGGCGCGCGCAGCCTCGATCGCTGATGCAACTCCACCCGCCGCGACGATGTGGTTGTCCTTGATCAGCACGGCGTCGAACAGGCCGACGCGATGGTTCATGCCCCCGCCTGCTCGCACCGCGTATTTCTCGAACGCGCGCAGTCCCGGCGTCGTCTTGCGGGTGTCGATGATGTGCGCCTTGGTGCCTGAGATGGCGTCGGCGTAGGCCCGTGTCAGCGTCGCGATGCCGGACATTCGCCCCATGAAGTTGAGCGCGACGCGTTCGGCGGTGAGCAGCGCGCGGGCGCGTCCCTCGATGTGGGCGATGACCGCTTTCGGCTTGGCGGTGCTGCCGTCGGGGATTTCGACCGTGAACGTTACGTCCGGATCGAGATGCCGGAACGCAGCCTCGGCGACGGCGAGGCCCGCGATCACGCCCGGCTTGCGGGTGGCGAGCACGGCCTTCGCGCGCGTTTCGGCGGGGATGCAGGCATCCGTAGTGACGTCACCGGCCAGCCCCAGATCCTCCGCCAGCGCGGCTTCAACCGCCCGGTCGATCAGGGTGGAGGGGAGGCTAGAGTCGAAGGTGGGGCGGGTCATGGAACGCTCCTTGATTGCCCAGCCTCGACTCTCATCCCGTCCAATGCGTCGCGCAGCAAGCGCGGCGCAGCAGAACCGAGACCCGGGAGATCGGGTACGATGTGGCCCCTGGTTTCCGGATCGCCTGTGGCGGCCGGGATGACGGGGCGGCCGGCGAAACTCATTCGCACACCTCGATTGTTGTGCGGACGACATCGCGGAACCTGTACTCGCTCGGCTGGGCAAGCTCTGCGCGAGCAACTGGGAAGTCGGTGCGGAAGTGCCCGCCTCGGCTTTCTTCACGCTTTAGTGCGGCGACCGTGATGATCTCGGCCGTATTCAGCATGCCACTCAAGTGAGGATCGGCGGCTTGGTGGCTGTTCCTCAATTGCACGATCTCAGCGAGTGCCGAACTCAGCCCTGCGGCTGACCGCTCGACACCGACGTTTTCGGTCATGAGCTTGCGAAGCCTGGATGAGGCAATGCGATCTTCTGCAATTTCCTCTGGCGTGACCTGTTGTGACTGTGTCGCCAGACGAGGCACGATATCGATCGCGCTCACCTGGCCACAGGCGTCAGCTACGTCCTCGGCGACGCGGGCACCGAAAACGACTGCTTCCAGCAGGGAGTTCGAGGCGAGGCGGTTTGCGCCGTGGAGCCCTGTGCAGGCAACCTCGCCGACCGCCCATAGGCCGGGAACACTCGCTCTTCCGCGTTTGTCGGTTTTCACCCCGCCCATGTGGAAATGCTCCGCGGGCGCGACGGGGATGAGAGCGGTCGATGGATCGATCCCGGCTCGTTGGCAATGCGCATAGATGGTGGGAAACGCGGTCGCGAAGTGCCGGCCGATGGCACTGGTGCAATCCAGGAACGCGCCGCGTCCGGCTTGCAACTCACGAAAGACACCGCGAGCGACCACATCGCGCGGCGCAAGCTCGGCATCAGGATGCTGGTCTACCATGAAGCGGTGTCCCGCGCGATTGACGAGGATGGCTCCTTCGCCACGTAAAGCCTCGCTGGCCAGCGGCGCGGGATCAATCCCGATATCTATTGCCGTCGGATGAAATTGGACGAATTCGGCGTCGGCTATGACGGCGCCGGCGATTGCCGCCAGGGCCAGGCCCTGGCCCCGGCTGTTGACTGGATTGGTCGTCACCGCATAGAGCTGGCCGACGCCTCCCGTGGCGAGTATGACCGCGCTGCATTCCAGCTCGACGAAGTTTTCAAAGCCTCGCGTGGCGATCACAGTCCAGCTTGTGCCATCGACGGGCGGGTACAGTCCGTCCGCCTCCCACCCCTCCATCACCCGGATCGACGGCGTCGCCCGCACGGCCGCGATCAGGGCTTGCATGATCGCGGCACCGGCGCGGTCGCCGGAGACGCGCACGATACGTTTGGCGGAATGCGCTGCCTCGCGCGAGAGAACGAAATGGCCTTCGAGGTCGCGGTCGAAGGGGACGCCGTAGCGGAGCAGGTCGCGGATGCGGTCGGGCGCCTCGCTCGCGACCATGCGCGCGATCTTCTCGTCCACGATCCCAGCGCCGGCCGCGATGGTGTCGAGCGCGTGCGCTTCCGTCGTGTCGCCTTCACCGACGGCGGCCGCGATCCCGCCTTGCGCCCACATGCTGGACGCGCCCTCGCCGAGCGGCGCGCCGGCGATGACGGTGACGGGCATCGGTGCGAGCTTCAGCGCGGTGAAGAGCCCTGCCAGTCCCGCGCCGATGATGACGATGCCGGCCAATGTCTGTGTCCTGTAGGTTGGGTTAGGCCGCAGGGCCGTAACCCAACATGCGTCTCATGAAACCGTTGGGTTGCGCGCGGGGCCCTGCACGTTGCCCGAACATCGACTGATTTGGTCTGCGCTGACCCAACCTACGGCATTGAAGGGTGTCCGACCTCTGGTCTGACACCCGTTTCCGGTAGCGCCGATATCGGCTACCAATCGAGACGATGGAGGGGCGGTGTCAGACCAGAAGTCAGACACCGCTTCTCTCGATCAGTTCGTCAGGTTGACCATCCGCTCGACGGCGCGGCGCGCCCGCTCGGCGATCATCGGATCGACTGTCACCTCGTGCTGCAGGTAGAGCAGGCTGTCGCGGATCTTCTCGAGGCTGATCCGCTTCATGTGCGGACAAAGGTTGCACGGCCGCACGAACTCCACGTCGGGAACCTCGGCCGCCACGTTCGATGACATCGAGCACTCCGTCACCAGCAGCACCTTGCGCGGCCGCTTGCCCTTGACCCAGTCGATCATGGCCGCGGTCGAGCCGGTGAAGTCGGCGACTTCGATCACCTCGGGCGGGCACTCCGGATGCGCGATGATCTTGGTGCCGGGATCGGCGGCGCGGAACGCCAGCAGTTCCTCGGGCGTGAAGCGCTCGTGCACCTCGCAGTGGCCCTTCCAGGCGATGATCTCGACCTTGGTCTGTGTCGCCACCCACTTCGCCAGGAACTCGTCCGGGATCAGCAGCACGCGCGGCACGCCGAGGCTCTCCACTACCTTCACGGCGTTGGAGGAGGTGCAGCAGATGTCGCTTTCCGCCTTCACGTCGGCGGACGTGTTGACGTAGGTGACGATCGGCACGCCAGGATAGGCCTCGCGCAACATCCGCACGTCCGCACCCGTGATCGAGGAGGCGAGCGAGCAGCCGGCCTCGAGATCCGGGATCAAAACGGTCTTGTCCGGGTTCATCAGCTTCGAGGTCTCGGCCATGAAGTGCACGCCGGCCTGGACGATGACGTCCGCTTCCACGCGCGCGGCCTCGCGGGCGAGCTGCAGGCTGTCGCCACGGAAGTCGCCAACGCAATGGAAGATCTCGGGCGTCATGTAGTTGTGCGCCAGGATCACCGCGTTGCGCTGCGCCTTCAGCTCGTTGATCTCCTTGACCAGCGGCGCGTACTGCACCCACTCCATCGGCGTGACGACATGCTTCACGCGCTGGTAGAGCGGCTCCATCTCGCGGGCGAGGGCGGGAGTGAACTCGAGCGCGGGCCGCTGCGGGCCCGCAGGTGGGCTACCGGGGCGCCGCTCGGTCGCGCGCGCCGCATGATTGATGTGAACCGTGGCCATCGCCGGTCTCCTCGTTCCCTCTCGTGGTCGTCGGGACTTCACCATTTACTCGACATGAGCATATGGCGACCCTGAGAAATCCGGCTGTCCTGCCGGTTAGGTTCTCATTATGCTCTGGACGAGCATTGATGGGCTGTTGTAATAATAGGTTCGCAATTTTGCTTTTACTAGACCCTACGAGTGGGATTTTGCCCGATCCCGCGTCAGCGCAGCTATGCGCTGACGGGTTATCGGGCAAAGCCGTGTCAGACGACGCGGCCGGGCTTGACGCGAACGCCGGGCGCGGGCCGCTCCAGCAGTACTTCGCGACGGAAGCGGAACAGTTTGGCGGGGCGCCCGCCGGTGCGGGTGCGCACCTCGCCGGTCGGCTCGACCAGCCCGGCGCTTTCGACCAGGCGGCGGAAATTCTGCTTGTGCAGGTGCGGTCCCAGAATGGCCTCCACCGTCTTCTGCAACTCGAACAGCGTGAACTCGTCCGGCATGAGCTCGAAGATCACCGGGCGATACTTGATCTTGGCGCGGACGCGGCCTATGGCTGTCGCCAGCACGCGGCGATGGTCGAAGCGCATCGCACCGCCCAGACGTGGAAGCGGTCCCCAGGCCAGTGCGGATTCGCGGCCGTCGCGACGCGCCTCGTCGACGAGGCCGGCTTCGTAGAGCAACTCGAAGCGCTCCAGCACCTTTTCCTCGTCCCATGCCGCCCCGTCCGCGCCAAAGCAGATGCGGATGCGGTCCTGCCGCTCCAGAGGGCGGGCTGGCTGGGGCGTGTGGCTCGGCCGCTCGGCCCACTCCTTCAGCTTTGGCACGATCTCGGCCTCGAGCATCTCGGGCCGGCCCTTGCGCCAATCCTCCCAGGGAAAATAATTGTACCAACTCCGCCAGCTGCCGCGGCTGGCATCGTCGATCTCGACGGGTTGCGTCAGTGCTAGATAACCGATCGAGACGACATGCGGACCGATGTCGCCGGGTTGAGCGTGGCGTCCGCGATCGCCGAAGGTGTAGAGCTGCTCGACGTAACCGAGGTCGAGCCCGGTCTGCTCCTGCACCCAGCTGCGCAAGCCGCCATCCAGAGTACGATGCTGTTGGGGAGAGAACGGACCGAATGGCAACCCGTCGGTGGCGACACCCCTTTCGGATTCGGTGCGGACGGTGAGCACGACCGGCTCGTCCTGCCGCACGGCCACGATCGCCGCATTTAGGCCGATCTCGACGGCCTGGACGTCCCTGCGAGGCGCCTCGCGAATTTCTCTCTTGCTGCCGATGCCCATTTCCCCTTCGCGCCTCGAGAGAGTTTTCGCTGTCGCCATTACTGCAATCCTGATTTGGGCACGCTCGGTGCGGATAGTGGCTTTTTTCGTTCGCTCCTGACGAGGTCAGTTATGGCGACAACGATACAAAGGAGCTTAGAGCGGATTCAGGCTGACCGTACATAGCCTGAATTGCGGAAGCAGTTCAGGGCTTCGTTGGGGGTGACGGTTGGGATCAGGTCGGCGATGGCATTCCAGAGCGCAGCCACGGTGCGGGCGGCGGCTTTGCGCAGCAGGCTCTTCAG
>CAMDBL010000013.1 GCA_945889015.1 Devosia equisanguinis | reverse complement strand
GCGCATGAGCGATCCCGCCTCCAGACCCAACCGCATTCCATGGCCGCCGCTGCTGCTGCTCGCCGCTGCCGGGGGCGCTGTCGTGCTCGGCCGCCTGCAACCGCTGCGCTGGCCGGGCGTCGACGATCTCGCGGCCCGCAGTATCGGCCTGGGGATCGGCGGACTGGGCCTGCTGCTGGCGGCCTGGGCGATCTGGACCATGGCGCGGGCGGGGACGGCGATACGGCCCGACCGCGGCGCCAGCGTGCTGGTGACGACGGGGCCCTTCGTGCGGTTTCGCAATCCGATCTACTTGGCGGATGCGATGATCCTGCTCGGGCTCGCGGAGCTGACCAAGAACGTCTGGTTCGCGATCTTCGTGCCGTTGTTCGCAATCCTGGTGACATGGCTTGCCATTCTCCCCGAGGAGCGTCATCTGGAGGCGCGGTTCGGCGAGGCCTATCGCGCCTACAAGGCTCGCTCCCGCCGCTGGATTTGAGAGGTCGCATCACGGCCATGGCCATCGACTATGCCGAGAGGGAGCGGGAGTTCCTGGCCGGGCTCGAGGCCGACACGGGGCATGATCTCGCCGGCTGGATGGTACTGATCGAGGCGCAGAAGCTCGCCCACCGCAACGACATCATCGACTGGCTGAGGACCAAGGGCTTCCACTTCTCCTGGGCCTCCTGGCTCGAGCGCATCCATCACAACGGCGGCAAGCCGATCTATGCGGCGGCCGCGAGCGTGGCCGGCGGCCTCACCGGCGCCGGGCCTTCACCCGCCGCGCCGCTGCCGGCTGCCCGGCCCGGTCCCGCTGCCAGCGAGCGACCGCGGCCGGTTCTGGTGCCGGCGGCATCGGCCGCGCCGGCCCGTCCACCACCCACTCCGCCACCCTCCAACCTTCCCGCCGTTCCAGCCGGCGGGACGGGCGGCACCGATCTCGCCGCCATCCTCGCCGGCGCCAAGGCCTACCGCATGCTCGCCGACCATCTGATCCGCGAGGTGCGAAAAGCGCTGCCCGACGTTGTCGTCGCCGGTCGCGATGGCTATGTGTCGTTCGCGCATCCGCTGGAGTTCGCGGCGCTCGCCGTCAGCCCGCGCGAGTTGCGACTCGGGCTCGAGCTGGGCGACGACGCGGGCCAGGGTGTGGTGCCGCGAGGGCGCATGACGGGCACCGCCGCCACCGTCACCCACGTCGGCGTGCTGACCGACGCTCGTCAGGTCAATGCCACCCTGATCGAGGCCGTGCGGCAGGCCGACCGCCGCGTGAACAGGTGATGATCCGGCCGGTGGGCGTGGCCAGAGATTGGAGAGGCAGGATGGGACTTGGAGGCGGATAACCCTCGGGTATTCATTGATTTGCCCCAATTTCATCGCTCTTGGAGCCGTGGTCGGAGGTCGCGAGACATGGTCAGGTCAAGGGTCGGTTCAAGGCAGCTTTTCGGTTTCGCGGTACTGGCTGTCACCCTGTCGCTGCAGGGCGCGGACGCGTTTGCGCAGTCGGCGGCGCGCGATGCCATCGCCGAGATGCTCGGTCGCGTCGGCGACACCCGGCTTGCCCAGGCGCAACCGAACAAGGCGCAACCGCCCCAGGCAGCCGCACCCGCCGCAGCCGACAAGGATGCGCGCGAAGGCGATCCCGCCTACGAGCAGGCGCGCCGTCTGATGGGGGCGATCGACGCCATCCTGCAGGACACCGCTCGCAACCGGGGTGACGCCAAGAAGCTGCCGAGCAAGGAGGATTTTCTCGTCCCGCCGCTGTGGACGGAAACGCGCGAGGATCGCGAGGCGAAGATCCGCTCCCTGCTCGATGCGGCACTGGGCATCGTCACGGACGTGCCCGTGGTCGAGACGCAGAAGAAGATCGAAGGCCTGCGCCGCAACATCCGCGAACTCGACGAGCGCATCGCCAAGTCCAAGGAGCGCCAGCTCACCGCGCCCAAGGACGCGCTGCTGCCCGGCATTACCGCCGACACTGTCGACAGCCTCGCCAGTGACATCGAGGACACCAAGAAGCGGATCGAGTCCAATCGCGATGCCATCCGCGCCGCCAAGACCGAGATCCATGACGGCCTTGCCAAATCCGGCATCCAGCTCGCGCCCGATCAGGTCGACCTGCTGCTCGAAAGCGTGCTGTCGGGCGATCTCGTGCGCCTCGTCGCCACGTTCAACGCGGCTAAGGTGATCGACGGCCAGCTCGGCAAGCTGTTGGCGTCCTCCGGCGACAACATGGCGGCAGCGCGCAAGTATTTCGCCATGCACGCCGCGCTGTTCGCGATCCTGGTGCATGCCCAGGACGCCACCATCGCCAAGATCGACACCAACTATGGCCCCAAGCTGGAGGCGATCCTCAAGGACATCGCCGCCGCCCGCCAGCGGACTCATGATTTGCTCAAGGCGGAGAACCGCCCCGATCAGAAGCGGGCGCTCGAGTCCAACCGCGACAGCCAGAAAGTGGCCGAGGAGGCGGCGCGCAGCTATCAGAAGTACCTGAAACAGCAGCGCGAGCAGATCGCGCGGGCGCGGGCACGGGCGACGCACGATCTCAAGATCGCCGACAACACCTATGAGACGGTGGAGGCGAGCTTCCAGCTGCGAAATCTGATGCGCGACAGCTCGTCATCGTTCGAGGCTCTGCAGAAGCTGGAGGCGCCGACCTTCGAGCAGATTTTCAAGAACGAGGAGCTGCGCCGCGAGTTCGAGAATCTGACCCGCAAGCTCGATGCACCGACAAGCTGACGTGGCGATAGCCGCGCTCGCTAGGGCCACGTTGCTCCGAAAAGAAAAAACCCCGCTCCGATGGGGGTCGGAGCGGGGGCGTCGTGGGGTCTGCCGGCAGGGGGTGTAGGGGGGACGTGCCGACGGACACCCAGAGATCACCCCATGAGGTCTACAGTGTCGCAGGCTGGCCCGCCAATCGTCGCGGTGCGCGCGGAAGCTCTCGCGGCGAGTTGTCCACCGTTCAATGTGGAAATCCACACCTTCAGGTGGCATTGAGAATTGCAATTCTCTCTAAAGCTGTTTTTTCCGCGATTTTGAGTGCAGTTGATTGCTCTGATCAGTCAGAGCGGCCAACATCCCGTGTGCTCAATCCGAATGATCGAGATTGCTCCCGCGGTCTGCAGTCGCTGCTGCCATCGGGGGTGGCGGGATTGCCGATCCTCGGTGGGGGATCCCTTGCGGGTTCCCCCACCGATTCTGGGGCAGGGCTTGGGAAGCTCGGGACAGGCTACCCAGAGGCCGCCGTCGGCCAGTTGAGTGAGGCCCTCGCCCCGGGGGCGCGAACCTGATGGAGTACGACTAGAGGCTCTGATGGCATGAAGTCTGTAGTGGTCACGTGACATCGATCAAAATTATCTATCAGTGCGAAAGAACTCGTTTCGAGTGTTGCCAAAAAGAAGCGAATTGCATCGTGAGCCAGAAGGCACTTTGCCGGTCGACGGCCTTGCCAGGTTGCACTCCTGACGGAGAGCGGCCGCGAGATCACGGGAGGGGATCGCGAGCGATCCCAGGCGAGCTGGCTCGATCGAACGTTCACACCTCACGCGTCGGCGTGGGACGCATCGGCGGCGCGCGTGACGTTTAGAACAGGACCTAGCCTGTTTGCAGCCTGCAAGTGCCGAAGGTGATCAGCGCGCAGGGGGGAGCCAGTGGCCCGTGAGCGAAAGGATGGTGCTGCCGGAGGGGATTGAACTCTCGACCTCTCCCTTACCAAGGGATTGCTCTACCACTGAGCTACGGCAGCAAGCCGTTCATTGAACTGGCGTTTTAAGCGGTTCCAGATACGCTACGCGATGGAGCCACCGACGTTGGACGAGAACCCTCGCCCACCTTGGCCGAACGTGCCGGCGAAGCGGGGAGACTGATAGCTCAGCCGGGCCCCGACTGCAACCCCATCGCGCGAGCGGCGATCGAGTTGGCCGCGAGTGCGTGATTCCGACGGGAAGTGGCGCCTTGCGCGTTGTCGATGGGTGGAGGCGCAAAGCAAGCGGCGCCGTACTCCGGGATTCCGCAGCCGTGACAACATGCAGAGGTGGGCGAATGCAACGCACTAAGGTCGCCGGAGTTGCTGCATTTCTGGCGGCGGTTGTCCTGGTCGTTTGGCTGACGGGATCCCGCTCGGCCGCACCTCCCTCGTCGCAGCTCGCCACGGTCGCGAAGGGAAATCCCGCGCCGGTGGTCGGAGCCGGCCGGGGCAAGGGAGGCGAGCGCCCCGTCGCTGTCGAGGCGGCCACCGCGCGCGGCGCCACAACGACGACGGACATCCGCGCCATCGGCGGCCTGCGGTCGGACGAGTCGGTGCAGATCACCTCCGAGATTGCAGGACGGGTGGAGGTGATGAGCTTCATCGAAGGGGGCAGGGTCGAAGCGGGCGCGGTGCTGGTCCAACTGGATGATTCGCTGGCACGAGCCGAGGTCGCCGACGCGAAAGCCCGCTACGATCTCGCCGTCGCCAACAACGACCGCGCCAAGCAGCTGTCCCGCACGGGCAACGTGACGGAGAAGGCGATCGACGAGGCGACGGCGAGCTTCGAGACCGCGGTCGCCGCGCTGGAGCTTCAGCGCGTGCGTCTGGCAAAGCATACCATCAAGGCCCCGTTTTCTGGGCGCGTCGGACTGCGCAACGTGTCGCCCGGTGCTTATATCGCCGCCGGCACGCCGATCGTGAACCTCGAGAAAATCGATGTCTTGAAAATCGACTTCAAGCTTCCCGAGCAGTTCCTGCCATCGGTCAGGGTCGGTCAGTCCGTCGACGTGATCGTCGATGCTCTGCCCGAGCGCACCTTTGCCGGCGAGATCTATGCCATCGATCCCCAGCTCGACGTGAACGGTCGGGCCCTGCAGCTGCGGGCCCGCATCCCCAACGCGGACCTTGCGCTTCGGCCAGGCCTGTTCGCCCGGATCGTCGTCAAGGGACAGCAGACCCGCGACGTCGTGCTGGCGCCGGAGAGCGCGATCGTGCCGCGCGGTGGCGAGACGTTCGTCTTCAAGATCGAGAACGGCACTGCCGTCGAGGCGAAGGTCAGTCTCGGCGAGCGCAGAGGCGCCGAGGTCGAGATTCTCGAGGGCCTCATGCCCGGGGCCGAGATCGTCACGGCGGGCCAGCTGAAATTGCGTCCGGGCGTGACGGTCGAGATCATCCATGCCGGCCGTCCGGCTCCGGCCGCGCGGAGGGGCGGCACATGAGCATGTTCGAGTTCTGCATTCGGCGGCCCGTCTTCTCCACCGTGCTTAGCCTGGTGCTGATCCTGCTCGGCGTCGTGTCCTATGGCCGGCTGACGGTGCGCGAGTATCCCAACGTCGACGAGCCCGTGGTCTCGGTGTCGACCAGCTATCCCGGCGCCTCGGCGACCATCATCGAGAGCCAGATCACGCAGGTGCTCGAGGGCTCCATCGCCGGCATTCCCGGCATCGACGTGCTGGAATCGACGAGTCGCTCGGAGACCAGCCGGATCACCGTCCGATTCAACTCCGATGTCGATCCCGACGTGGCGGCAAGTGACGTGCGTGATCGCGTCAGCCGGGTCCGGCGCCGCCTCCCCGTCGAGGTGGAGGAGCCCACCATCGCCAAGGTCGAAGCCGACGCTCAGGCGATCATGTATCTGGTCTTCACCAGCGCCCGGATGAACCCGCTGGAGATCACCGAATATGTCGATCGCTTCGTCGTCGATCGGCTCAAAAATCTCACCGGCGTCGCCGATGTGTCGATCTTCGGCGAGCGCCGCTACGCCATGCGGATCTGGATCGACCGGGAGCGACTGGCCGCCTTCAACCTGACAATTCAGGAGATCGAGGCCGCACTGCGGGCCCAGAACGTCGAGCTTCCCTCAGGGCGCATCGAGAGCCGTGATCGCGAGTTCTCGGTCCTGTCCCGTACGGGGTTGAGCACACCGGAGCAGTTTCGCAACGTCATCATCAAGATCGCCGACAATCATCAGGTCAAGCTGGGCGAGGTGGCGCGTGTGGAGCTCGGCGCAGCCGACGAGCGTCGCGACAGCTTCTATGATGGTCAACCCGCGATCGCGGTCGGCAGCGTCAAGCAGGCGGTCGCCAATCCGCTCGACGTTTCCAATGCCGTGCGCGAGGTTTTGCCGAGCGTGAACGAGTCGCTGCCGCAGGGGCTCTCGGCCAACATCGGCAACGACAGCGCTGTGTTCATCGATCGCTCCATCAAGGCGGTGTACTACACCATCGGCGAGGCCATTCTGCTCGTCGCGCTCGTCATCATATTCTTCCTGCGATCCTTGCGGGCGTCGCTCATTCCGATCGTAACCATTCCGATCTCGCTGATCGCGACCCTGACGCTGCTGTTCGCCATGGGGTTCAGCATCAACACGCTGACGCTGCTTGCGATGGTGCTGGCGATCGGTCTCGTCGTCGATGACGCCATCGTGGTGCTCGAGAATATCTACCGCCGCATCGAGGAGGGCATGAGCGCCGTTCCCGCGGCCATCGAGGGGACCAGGGAGATCGGATTCGCCGTCATCGCGATGACGCTGACACTCGCCGCCGTATACGCGCCGATCGCTTTCGCGCCGGGGCGCACGGGTCGCTTGTTCCTTGAGTTCGCGCTGACACTGGCCGGCGCGGTGCTCGTCTCCGGGTTCGTTGCCCTGACGTTGACGCCGATGATGTGCTCCAAGCTGCTCAAGCACAATCCTCGACCCTGGCGCATTTCCATCGCCATCGAGCGCGGCTTCACCGCCTTCGAGAGGGGCTACGGCAGGTATCTCGCGACTGCGTTGCGCCATCGCACGATCGTCATCGCTACCGCCTTGATGATCGGCGGGATCAGTGTGCTGTTCTTCATGTCACTGCGGTCCGAGCTGGCGCCCGTCGAGGATCGCGGACTGGTGCGGGTGAGGGGCACGGGGCCCGAGGGCGCCACGCTCGCCTATACGCGTCGCTACAGCACCCAGGTGGGCGACATCCTCGGCAAGGTTCCCGAGGTCCAGTCGACGCTGATCATCAACGGCAGTCCCGAGGTGTCCCGTTTCACCGCGATCGGACGGCTGAGCGACTGGGACGACCGCACGCGCTCGCAGCAGCAGATCAACGCACAGCTCAATCCGCAACTCCGCCGCATTCCCGGCGTGCAGGCCTCCGCCAGCAACTCCGGCTCGTTCGGCCAGCGCGGGGCCTCGCCTCCCGTCGAGTTCGTCATTCAAACATCGGGCACCTACGATCAGCTGCAGGAGTACGTCGATCTGATGCTGGATCGCATTCGGGCCTACCCCGGGCTGGAGAGCCTGGAAACCGACCTGAAGCTCAACATGCCGGAGTTCCGCATCGAGATGGACCGTGCGAAAGTCGCAGATCTCGGTATTGACGTCACCGTCGTGGGACGGACGCTGGAAACCCTGCTCGGAGGGCGGCAGGTGACGCGCTTCGAGCAGAACGGCGAGCAGTACGACGTCTTTGTCCAACTCGCCGCCGAAGATCGCGCCAGTCCTGCGACGTTGTCGACGATCTTCCTGCGAGCGCCGTCCGGCGAGATGGTCCAGCTCTCCAACATCGTCAAGGTCGTCGAGGCCGTGGCACCCAAGGAGCTGAAACGCTTCAACCAGCTGCGCGCCGTGACGATCTCCGCGAACCTGGCGCCCGGGTTCGCGCTCGGCGACGGTCTTGCATTTCTCGAGCAGACGGCGCGCGAGGTGCTGCCCCAGACGGCGCTGACCGACGTGGCTGGCCAGAGCCGGGAGTTCCGCTCCTCTGGGCAGAGCCTGGCGCTGGTGTTCATCCTGGCGATCGCCTTCATCTATCTCGTGCTCGCGGCCCAGTTCGAGAGCTTCCGCGATCCGCTGATCATCCTGATCACGGTTCCACTGTCGATGACGGGTGCGCTGGGCGCGCTCTGGCTGACCGGCGGCACCCTCAACGTGTTCTCGCAGATCGGTCTCGTGACGCTCGTCGGACTGATCACCAAGCACGGCATCCTGATCGTCGAGTTCGCCAATCAGCTGCAGGAGAAGGGTCGCAGCCGAGAGGACGCCGCCGTCGAGGCCGCCGCCTTGCGGCTTCGGCCGATCCTCATGACCACGGGCGCCATGGTGTTGGGTGCGGTGCCGCTGGCGCTGGCCACTGGTGCCGGTGCCGAAAGCCGTCAGCAGATCGGCTGGGTCATCGTCGGTGGCATGAGCTTCGGATCGCTGTTGACGCTGATCGTCATTCCGACCGTCTACAGCCTTGTTGGAAAGGTGCATGCCCGCCCGATCCCGGACACCGCACCCGCAACGCCTTCGCCGGCCGAATAGTGCGGCCGCTGCCGGCGGGCCGGGCGCCGGCCCATCGGGAGGTCAATAGCCCAGAAGGAACGGATTGCGGCCGCCGCGGCACCAGCCGTCGGTCTCCAATTTGATGTCAAGGCCGGCGGTCGCGACGTCGTCGGCGACCGGCTCGAGCCCGGGATCGTCGACCTGGTAGAGAATTTTGACGTAGTGACCACACCCGTCGCACGTCTCAGCCTTCACCGACGATCGGGTGTCGCCCTCAAGAGTCAGATAGCCGATACCGCCATGCTCTCCGCACATCAGGCATTTGATGCGCACGACGTGCCATTGGGTGCCACACAGGCTGCAGGCGCAGAAACGCGTATTGGCGGCGCGCGGCCATCCAACGACGGAGCTGACGGCCGGCGGCCCGCCGCAGGCTGGGCAGGTGCGATCATTGTGGTGCTGCCTCAATTCGTCGAGGTCGAGCACGGAGGCGAGCCGGGTAAACAGTGGCTGGAGACCGGCGACAGCCAAGACGCAGGGGGCCACGTCCTCTGGCTCGGGTGTGCCGAGCAGGGCTGCGCCGGCCAGCGCGCGGCGCTGTCGAGGCGAGGCGGCCAGCAGCGAAGCGAGGGCTGATCGGATGGGAGTGGTCGTGTCCGCGCTCGCGAGCCGTTCGCAAAAGGATCTGACGCAGTGATCCGCGGGTTCCCAATCCGACATGTCAGCCGATAGCGTCAGCTCCATGCAAAGCGGTGGTCGTGCTCGCGGAAGAGACGGCGGAGGTTCCGGCGTGATGGCTGCCAACTCGTGCTGGATACCCGAAAGCTGTGCCAGGAACTGCAAATAGGGTTCGAGGGCGGTTTGTCCGGCCAACTCCGAGAACCGCTCGGAGCGGCGCGCGAAAAGTCTGTCCGCATTCGGCAGAACGGCGAACGGCGGCTCCGCCACCTCGCCGATGCCCATGCTGCTGCTGCTCGACGGATGGCGGATCGACATGGCGGCTCACTCGGCTGGGTTGCGCGAACCGGTATGCTCGATGTCGCCCTCGGCCACCTTATTGCGCAGCCAGCGGCGGTGATGCTTCCAGCTCCAACCGCCGCTCACCGAGCCCTCGACCATGGCGGGCATGGTGCCGCGAACCCAGATGGCCGAATAGACGTGCACGATCCAGACGACGATGGAGAGCGTTGCCGCCGTGGCGTGGATCACGGCCGCCCATCGCCTCGTCTCCAGCGACAGCTGGAACCCGAGCACGCTCTCGATATAGGGCAATCCCTGCTGCCACAGCGCGAGACCGGTGATGAGCAGTATGGTGATCAGCACGGCCTGTGACCAGAACACGATCTTCTGCCCGGCATTGTATTTGCCAACCTCGGGCAGGAACTTTTCCCCGTCGGGGTCGATGACCTTGCCGGCGCGCGAGAGCCAGGTCAGATCCGTCGATTCCGGCAGGTTCTGACTGAAGAACCGCACGAACAGGCCCGCGAATGCCAGCACCAGCAGGCATCCGAGCCAGGGGTGTATGGCGCGCGTATTCTGGCCGCCACCGAACAGTCCGGTGAGGAAGTACAAGCTCGGGAGGTAGAGCGCCAAACCGCTGAGTGTGAGCAGCACGAAGGTGGCGGCAACCGTCCAGTGATTGATCCTTGCGCTGCCCGAGTAACGTGGGACGCGTAAATGACGCTCGTCGGTGGTCTTGTCGGCCGATGTCATTGTTGTCCTCCCGCGAGGCGATCGGCGTTGTCCTCGTCCTCCTTTGAGACCCGGTTGGCGCCGTAGACGATGTGGTGAAGGAAGCCAGTGACCGCGGCGAGAGCGATGACGGCCGCGCCGGCGTATTTGCCAGCTCCCTTCCACGCTTCGACCAACGGGCTGATGCGTGGGTTATCGGGGAGGTTGGCGTAGAGCGAGGGGCGGTCGGCGTGCTGGAGCACGTACATGACGTGCGTCCCGCCGACGCCCACCGGATCATAAAGCCCGGCCTTGTCGTAGCCGCGCGACTTCAGATCCGTGATCCGCTTGCCCGCCCAATCCTTCATCTCGTCCTTGGTGCCGAACACGATCGCCTGGGTGGGGCAGGCCTTCTGGCAGGCCGGCCCCTGGCCGACGGCGATCCGGTCGGAGCACAGTGTGCACTTCCAAGCGGTATGGTCGGTCTGGGAGATCCGGGGAATGTCGAACGGGCAGCCTTTGACGCAGTAGCCGCACCCGATACAGTTCTCGTGCACGAAATCGACGATGCCGTTGGTGTACTGTACGATGGCGCCGGGCGCGGGGCAGGCTTTGAGGCAGCCAGGATCGGCGCAGTGCATGCAGCCGTCCTTGCGAATCAACCATTCGAGGTTGTCTGTCGATGGATTGACCCACTCGGTGAACCGCATCAACGTCAGGCTGTCGGGCGTCAAGTCCTCGGGGTTGGTGTAATCGCCGTGCATGTAGCCGACCGGCTCGCGCAGGTCGTTCCATTCCAGGCAGGCTGCCTGGCACGCCTTGCAGCCGATGCATTTGGAAACGTCGATGAGCTTGGCGACCGGGGTCAGCTGGTGCGACGGGGGTGGCACGCGAGACGCGGAACGGGCCACGAGGTCTGCCTCACCGAAGGTCGCGGTGCCTTTGCTGGTGTCCGGATTGGGAACGACCGGGAACATGGCGCACTCCTTAAGCGACCGGCTCGGCAATCGGCTCTACATCGACGAGAAACGCCTTGTATTCGGGCGTCTCGATGTTGGCGTCGCCGACGAATGGCGTCAGCGAGTTCGGCCCAAATCCTTTGCGAGCCTCGCCCATGAATCCCCAATGCAGAGGGATGCCGACGATGTGGATGGTCTTGCCGTCGCAAACCAGCGGTCTCAGCCGCTTGGTGACGGCGGCCTTCGCCCGGACCCAGCCGCGATTGGATGAGACGCGGACCCAACTGCCGGAAACGATGCCCTTCTCGCGCGCAAGCTCCTCGCCCAGTTCGACGAAGAATTCCGGCTGGAGAGACGCATTGATTTGAGCGTGCTTGGTCCAGTAGTGGAAATGCTCGGTCAGCCGATAGGACGTCGCGGCATAGGGAAACTCCTTGGCTTCCCCGAACTGCTCGAAGTCGTTCTTGAACACGCGCGCCACGGGATTGCCGCGGATGTGTGGCGCGACGACATTCGCGACCGGACTCTCGAACGGCTCGTAGTGCACCGGAAACGGACCATCGCGCAGAAGTTGGCGCGCGAAAAGCCGCGAGGTGCCTTCAGGGTTCATGATGAAGGGCATGACGGTATCGGGCTTGGCCGTTGGCGCGGTGTCGGGGACGTCGATGCCGACCCACCTCTCGCCGTTCCACTCGAGCAGCCGGCGTTCCGGATCCCAAGGCTTGCCCTGCAGGTCGGCGGAGGCCCGATTGTACAGGATGCGCCGGTTGAGTGGCCACGACCAGGACCAGTTCGGATAGATGCCGGCACCGGAGGGATCGCGATTGTCGCGCCGCGCCATTTGATTGCCGGCCTCGGTGAAGCAACCGGAGTAGATCCAGCAGCCGCATGCCGTCGTGCCGTCGTCGCGCAGTGCGGCGAAGCTCGCGACCTGCCGCCCTTTGCCGAGCGCGATCCGGGTCGGATCCGTCGCGTCGGGAATATCCTCGATCGCGTAGCCGTTGATCTCCTTGGCGAGCTCCTGCGGCGTGGGATCACCGGGGTTCTCGTAGCGCCAGTCGAGATTGAGGATCGGCTCGGGAACCGTGCCGCCTTCCTTCTCGTAGAGTGCCTTCAGACGCAGGAAGATCTGGGACATGATCCAGATGTCGGATCGCGCCTCGCCCGGAGGCGTGCCGCCCGCCCAATGCCATTGCAGCCAGCGGCCGGAATTGGTGAGCGAGCCTTCGTCCTCGGCAAAGCAGGTCGTCGGCAGCTCGATGACCTCGGTCTGGACCTTGGCGCTATCGACATCGTTGAAGTCGCCGTGGTTCTCCCAGAAGCGCGCCGTCTCGGTCTGCAGCGGATCCATCACGACGAGATACTTGAGCCGCGACAATGCGGCCGTGATCTTGCGCCGGTTGGGGGCCGCCAGCAGCGGATTGAAGCCCTGGCAGAAGTAGCCGTTCATCTGGCCGCCGTGCATCAACTCGAACGCACGCAGGATATCGTAGGAGGGCACGTCGAGCTTGGGCAGCCAATCGTAGGCGAATTGGTTCGCCGGCGTCGCAGCTGCGCCCCACATCGCCTTCTGGAAGCTGACGAAGAATTTCCGGTAGTTCTGCCAATAGCTGATCTGGTTGGGCCTGAGTGGCTTGAAATTGCGGGTCGACATATATGTCTCGAGGCTCGTCTCCGCCTCGGTCGGGATGGTGAGATATCCCGGAATGAGGTTCGACATCAGCCCGATGTCGGTGAGACCCTGGATGTTCGAATGGCCGCGCAGCGCATTCATGCCGCCGCCGAGCACGCCGATGTTGCCGAGCAGAAGCTGCAGCATGGCCATGGTGCGGATGTTCTGTGTACCTTTGGAGTGCTGCGTCCACCCCAGTGCATACATCGAGGTCATGGTTTTGTCTTTGGCCGAGCACTCGGCCATCATGCTCGCCACCTGCAGGAACTTGTCCTTGGGTGTGCCGCAGATGCGCGAAACCATCTCGGGCGTATACAGTGCGACGTGCGCCTTCAGCAGGTTCCAGACACAGCGCGGGTTCTGCAGTGTGTCATCGACGACAGCAAAACCGTCAGGCCCGATGTCGTACTCCCAGGACGTTCGAACATAGTCGCGCTTCGTCTCGTCGTAGCCGGTGAACAGTCCGTCGCGGTAGGCAAAGCCGTCCTTGATGACGAGCGTGGCATTGGTGAACGCCTTGACGTAGTCCCACTGAATCTTGTCGTTCTCGATGCAATAATTGATCACGCCGAGCAGGAACGCGATGTCCGTCCCTTGCCGGATCGGCGCGTAGACATCCGCGACCGAGGCTGAGCGCGTGAATCGTGGATCCACGACGACGAGCCGGGCGCCGCGGTTGTGCTTGGCTTCGGTGACCCACTTGAAGCCGCATGGATGCGCTTCGGCGGCGTTGCCGCCCATGATGACGATCAGGTCGGTGTTGTTGATGTCGGTCCAGGAGTTGGTCATTGCGCCACGGCCGAACGTCGGAGCCAAACTGGCCACCGTCGGGCCGTGTCAGACACGTGCCTGGTTGTCGAAGGCCACCATGCCGGTCGAGCGCACCGTCTTGTAGGTGAGCCATGCCGTCTCGTTGGTGGTGGCGGACGCCGCAAGATATCCCGTCGTGGTCCAGCGGTTGACGGTCACGCCCTGCTGATTGGTGACGACGATGTTCTGGTCGCGATCGTCTTTCATCAGGCGAGCGATGCGATCGAGGGCGACGTCCCAGGAAACGCGCTCGAACGTGGTCGATCCCGGCTTTCGGATCTGCGGATAGACCGTCCGCGTTTTCGCCCGCACCATGTCGAGGAGTGCGGCCCCTTTCGGGCAGAGCGTGCCCCGATTGGTGGGATGATCGCTAGTAGGTGCACGCTCGGTCGCCTGTGGCGTCATTCTCTATTCCCGCGGCGACGTCAAAAAGGGCGAGCGGGCCGAAATCTACCATATCGAAGGTGACAGGTAGAAGTTTTCGGTAACGGAGCATCACATGTGCGGGCGCCGAGCGAGTTTTGGCTATAGCGTGGCCAGTGTCCTCCTTCTGACCTCCTGGGGAATGTCTGGGGCGCGATCTCAGGATGTGAAAGACGCAGCGACCAGCCAGCGCGATTGCGATGCCCGTCAGGGTGCGCTCAAGACACCGCCGGCCACGGGTGAGCACTCTGGCTCCAAGAACATGGGATCGACCGGCTGGTCGGGAGGTGGGCTGGGTGGATCACACACGATGACGACGCCGAATGGCCCGTCCTCGCACTCGGCGACCGTCCATCCGCCGACGGTTCAGGGCCTCTCCCCAAAAAAGGGTGACACCGTTGCCTCTCCGCCTGCCTGCTGATGTCGTCTCACCGATTGCGTTTTGCTCCGGCGTTGCGCACTGTCTCGCGACGATTTGCGGCGCCGGAGGGCGTCGCTGAGCCACGAAACACAGCGAAGGCGAGGGAGAGGCTCATGCGTGACGGTTCCGCGCCAGCCGATCGCAAGAGGTCACCGGTCTCGACGGCGCGCGAGAAGCGCCTGGCGGAAGCATTGCGGGACAACCTCTCGAAGCGAAAGTCGCAACAGAGGGTTCGCCGGGAACCTGCGCGAGACTTGATGTCCCGGCGCTCGTCCGATAGCGCTGCGGCTGATGGTGACGAAGGTGCCTCCGAGGGTCAGTGAATCTTGATTGAATGCGCCTTCCCTGCCGGAGCAGGGCCGGGCTCGGACGAGGCAGGGCTCACCCATCCCGCAGACGCTTTCCCGCGACGGTTCACGTTGCGTCGAGCCCGGTTGCTGCCCCCTGTGACCCGGTTGCACTTGCCACTCTTGCGCCACTCGCCAATGATCCGGTGAGGGTGTCACACGCGTCGCGAATCACTCAGAACACGCGAAGCAGGGCGGCAGAGGCGTGCGACGCCGACCGGCATCGGCCCTCAGGCCGTCAACGTCTCGAGCCGTCATCACGAAGTGCTGGGAGCCAAAGGGCATGGATCGGATCAGGATCGTCGGCGGTCATAAGCTCAAGGGCACCATCCCGATTTCCGGCGCCAAGAACGCAGCGCTGCCGTTGATGATAGCGAGCTTGCTCACACGCGATACCCTGACGCTGAAGAACGTGCCCAACCTCGCCGATGTCAATCTGCTCGCCCGCATCCTGCGCAATCACGGCGTCGATCACATGGTCGACGGCAAGCGCGGTGGGCCATCACACCAGGGCGAGACCTACCATTTCACCGCCCGCGATATCGTCGACACCACCGCCCCTTACGAGATGGTGTCGCGTATGCGCGCGAGCTTCTGGGTGATCGGGCCGCTGCTCGCCCGCATGGGCCAGGCCAAGGTGTCGCTGCCCGGCGGCTGCGCCATAGGAACGCGGCCGGTCGATCTCCACCTGCAGGGCTTGAAGGCGCTCGGCGCCGATATCGTCATCGACGCTGGCTACGTGGTGGCGAAAGCACCCAAGGGGGGGCTTATCGGCAACCGGGTCACCTTCCCCAAGGTCTCGGTCGGTGCCACGCACAACGTGCTGATGGCCGCCGCTCTGGCCAAGGGCGAGACCGTGATCGAGAACGCCGCGCGCGAGCCGGAGGTCGGCGACGTCGCCGACTGCCTCGTCAAGATGGGCGCCAAGATCGAGGGCATCGGCTCCTCGACGCTGCGTGTGCAGGGCCGCACCCAGCTCGAGGGCGCGGTGCACACCGTCGTCGCCGACCGCATCGAGACCGGCACCTTCGCGATGGCCGTGGCCGCCACCGGCGGCGACGTGGTGCTGGAGGGCGCGCGCGCCGATCTGCTCGAGAACGCGCTGCAGGTGCTGGAGAAATGCGGTGTCACCGTCACCCGCCAGGAAAACGGCATCCGCATCCAGCGCAACGGCGCTGGATTGGAGCCCGTCTCCATCGAAACGCAGCCGTTTCCGGGGTTCCCGACCGACCTGCAGGCGCAGATGATGGCGCTGATGGCGAAGGCCAAGGGCACCAGCGTGATCCGCGAGACGATCTTCGAGAACCGCTTCATGCACGTGCAGGAGCTGGCGCGTCTCGGCTGCGACATCCAGCTCAACGGCGACACGGCCTCGATCCGCGGCGTCACGATGCTGAAGGGCGCGCCGGTGATGGCGACCGATCTGCGCGCCTCCGTTTCGCTGGTGATCGCAGGGTTGACCGCCGAGGGTGAGACCACGGTGAACCGCGTCTACCACCTGGACCGCGGCTTCGAGCGGCTGGAGGAGAAGCTGTCGCGCTGCGGCGCCGAGATCGAGCGGCTGGCGAGCGGCTGAAGCCGAACCCAGGACCAGAACCAGGACCAGAGGCCGCGCGCCTCACTTCGGCGCGAGATCGCGCAGGCCGGGGCTGGTGCAGCGCCAACTCGTGTCCGGCTGGCAGGCGATGCCGATGTTCGAGCAGCCGAGGCCGCCCTTTTCCGACCGGACGCAGACGATGCAGGAGTTGCGGAATTCGGTGCAGGCCGGATTGTCGGCCGCAAGACTTTCCAGCGCGGTCGGTGCGACCGGCGCCCCCTCCGCCTTCCAGTCCGGCGGCACGGTCTCCGACAGGGGCGCCTGGGCGATGGCGGCCGCGCTCAGCAGGAGCACGGTCGCCAAGTTTATGCTCAAGCGTGCCGCCCACATCGGTCTCGTCGTCCCTCGATCGCAGCCACAGGCCTTGCCACCCGGAGCCGGGACGAAGCAACATTTCATGGCTAAAATCCGCCGTGGCGGCTGTTCCGTTCGCCAATGGACCGTATGCCGCAGTCCGAGCGGCGGGCGTGCGTCCGTCAGGTGGGCCGCGGCATGGAAAAGCCGGACAGAGGACAACGCAACCATCTTTGGTCGCCGCCTCTTGCCGTCGGGGCACGCCAGACGTTAAGCCACAGGCAGATTTCGACGACCTGACTGGAGAAAAACCATGACGCAATCCCTCGAAGCCATCGCGCAAGCCATGGTCGCTCCCGGCAAGGGCATCCTCGCCGCCGACGAGAGTTCCGGCACCATCAAGAAGCGCTTCGACAGCATCAAGGTCGAGAGCACCGCCGACAGCCGCCGCGACTACCGCGAGATGCTGTTCCGCTCGACCGAGGCGATGAAGAACCACGTTTCCGGCGTCATCCTGTATGACGAGACCATCCGCCAGAAGGCCAAGGACGGCACGCCCCTCGTCGACGTGATGAACGCCGCCGGCTCGATCCCCGGCATCAAGGTCGACACCGGCGCCAAGCCGCTGGTCGGCGCCACCTCGAAGATCGAGACCGTGACCGAGGGCCTCGACGGCCTGCGCGAGCGCCTGGCCGAGTACCACAAGCTCGGCGCACGCTTCGCCAAGTGGCGCGCGGTGATCACCATCGCCGACGGCTGCCCCACCCACAACTGCATCCACGCCAACGCACACGCGCTCGCCCGTTATGCCGCGCTCTGCCAGGAGGCGCAGATCGTGCCGATCGTGGAGCCCGAGGTGGTGATGGACGGCACCCATTCCACCCACGACATCGACACCTGCTACAACGTGACCGAGTGGATCCTGAACGAGACGTTCCGTGAGCTCTATTTCGCCGGCGTCAAGCTCGAGGGCATGGTACTGAAGCCGAACATGGTGATCGCCGGCCAGAAGTGCGCCAAGCAGGCCTCTGCCGCCGAGGTCGCCGAGAAGACCGTCAAGGTGCTGAAGGCCTGCGTGCCATCCGCCGTGCCGGGCATCGCCTTCCTGTCGGGCGGCCAGTCCGATCAGGCCGCGACCGAGCACCTCTCGCTCATGAACGCGATTGGCAACCTGCCTTGGAAGCTGACCTTCAGCTACGGCCGGGCGCTGCAGGCCGCGGCGCTCAAGGCTTGGGGCGGCAAGACCGAGAACGTCGCTGCAGCCCAGAAGGCTTTCGCCCACCGCGCCCGCATGAACGGCCTCGCCGCTCTCGGCAAGTGGGAAGCCAAGCTCGAGAAAGCCGCTTGATGCAACGCCGTAGGGTGGGTTAGCGCGAAGCGCGTAACCCACCGTTACGACGCCGACGTCGAGAGTGATCGGTGGGTTACGCGCGGAAGTATGCGATCGCTCTGTCATGATCGGAGTGCCCGCGCCAACCCACCCTACGGGTCCTGCCATGATCTCTGAAGCCCTCGCCGCCAAGCTCCGTGTCCGTGGCACCCACCGCTACCTCGTGCCCGTGCAGACGCGGTTCCAGGACGTGGATGCCAACGGCCACGTCAACCACGGCGTGTTCCCGGCCTATGTCGAGGAGGCGCGCCTCGCCATGCGGCGCGAGCTGCTGGGAGCGGGCGAGCCAGACCGCAGCTGGGTGATCGCGGGCCTCGCGCTGCAGTATCTGTCGCCGCTGCTCTATCCCAAGCCGCTCGAGGTCGGCGTCGTGCTCGTCCATGTCGGGCGCAGCTCGTTCGGCCTGGGATACGGCCTGTTCGTCGGCGACACCTGCACCACCATCGCCGAGACCCGCAGCGTCTACGTCGACAAGGCGACGGGCAAGTCCGTGTCGCTGCCGGAGGATTTCCGCGCCAGGATCGAGGGGTTGATCGGGGCGTCGGTGGGGTAGGCGAGCATCGCTTTCGTGATTGAGCGGCAGACCTTATCGATGCAGATCGTCTCGTTTTTGGGACGAACTCCCAATCACCATTCGACCGATGCGGGATCGAGATCGCACAAGTCTGCGTTTCGGTGAAAGATGAAGTGTAGCCTCAGCTCATCATCGTCGAAGTCATAGAGGACGATGAACGGGGTCTTAGAGATCGGATTGATCGTCAGTTCGAGCACGTTGTGAGGCCGCTTTACTCGCAGGTGCCGGGCCAGCATGCGCTCGATCGTCTCGTAGACCAGCCGCTTCTTCGCTTCGGCAAGCTCGACGCCATACATTTGCTCGCCGAAGTCTATTAGCTCGATCAATTGGTCGTTGAACGATTTTGAGTATCGCACTTCTCTCATTGCTTCGAGCGCGCCGACCGTCGGCGTGCAAGCTCTGCATCCACATATTCGTGCGATGCTCGAGCCGACGTGCTGCGACCGGCAGCGAAATCGGCCTTCGATCGGGCTACTTATGCAATGGCTTCTGCGCGTGTCATGGCGCGAGCCTAGCACAATCCCATGACCTGTGCAGAGTGCCGACTGCTGCTTTGCAATGAGCACCCCCCCCTCTATCCCCACAACCTGTCCGCGATCCCCTTCCCTTTTCCCCCCGCATGCCCCATCTTGCACGCGCTGCGGGGTACGTCAGGCGCAAACCGATCTCCTGGGCCTATAAGACTCGCTCGGGAGCTGTCCCTGGCTGGGATCCTGGTCCCGGACACACGGCGCCCACCTACACTCGTAGGGACCTGGCGAGATCAACCGCTCCAACGGCCACCGCGGCACTATATTCTGCAACGGCTCGGCGCAGGCGCCGGGCCGTTGCCTTTCGGACGCTGCGTCCGATCCCAGACCTCAGGGGAGCGTCGCCAGGGCGTCCACGGCGGCCTTGAGCCCGGGTTGAATGGTCAGTGCCGCCAGGAAATCGCTGCGGGCGCCGGTCGTGTCGCCGCCTTTGCGGCGGAACTCGCCGCGGGCAACCAGCAGCGCCTCGACCGGCTCGTCGGCGCCGTCCGGCAACTTGATCTTCGAGCGCATCACCGCGATGGCTTTGTCGAGGTCGGCGATGGCGCCGGCGCTGTCGCCGCCGCGATGGCGGGCGGCGGCGCGTTGGGCCAGGATGGTGGGTAGCCCGGGTGCGATCTTGACAGCGTCGTCGAAGCTCGACAGCGCGCGGGCGTGATGGCCGAGATCGCTGTAGAGCTGCCCCAGCAGAATGTGCGGCGTCGCCTGTTGCGGCTGCAACGCCTGTGCCGCCTCGAAATCGGCGAGCGCGTCGGCGACGCGGCTGTCCCGGCGCGAGACGATGCCGCGGGCGAGATAGGCCGCGTATTTGGCGTTGCGGTCGCCCTGGGCACGCAGGATGGCACCGCTGAGGTCGTCGATCAGGCAGCTGACGTCCGTCGTCGGGCAGCCGTAGACCAGTTCGGCGCAGAAGCGCTGGCCATTGCCTTCCTCGAAGCACTCGCGCTCCACCGGAGCAGAGCCGGCCGAGTTGGCCGATGCGGCCGAGACGGGAAGGGAGTTGGATGGGGTGAGCAGGCCGGCCGTTGCCAGCATCAACCATCGCCCTATGTTCTTGGCCATCGTCAGATCCTAACCTCGTCGTCGCTCGAGGCGCCGCTGGCGTGCGAGCGCGTGTGCCGAAATTGGGCTCGTGGCGCTGCAAGTCCCGAGCCAACGCCGGAGCTTCCGGCCCAGGAGCAATCGATGTCGATGCCGAGCACTTCGCCAGCCCAGACCGACATCAAAAGCGCCAAGGCCGCGCTGCGCCGGACCGCATTGCAGGTTCGCCGGCAGGTCGCGCCCGAGGCGCGTGGAGCTGCAGCGGCAGCGGTGGCCGGGCGGGTCGGGGAACTGTTCGCCCGCCATCCGCAGGCGCTGAACGTGTCGGGCTTCCTGCCGATCGGGGACGAGCTCGATCCGCGTCCGGCGCTGGAGGCCGCGCGGGTCGCTGGCCACCGCATCTGCCTGCCGGTGATGGTCGATCGCAACCAGCCGTTGCTGTTTCGGGCGTGGCGGCCCGGCGATCCGATGGTCGAGCGGCAATGGGGCATCAGCGAGCCGGCCGACACCGCGGACGTGCTGGAGCCCGACGTGCTGCTGATGCCGCTGCTGGCGTTCGACGAGACCGGCGGGCGACTCGGCTACGGCGGCGGCTATTACGACCGCACCCTCGCGCGGCTGAGAGGGATCAAGACGGTGCTCGCCGTCGGCCTCGCCCACGACGTGCAAAGGGTCGACTCGGTGCCCTGCCTCGACTATGACGAGCGCCTCGACTGGGTTCTGACGCCGGCGCGAGCGATCGTGTGCCGTGCGTCGCCTCAGACGCCGGGCTGACGGCGACGCCGCCCTGCCGAAACCCTTGTCTCTGCAATCCGGCGCGTGTCGCGCCCTCGAGAGGTGCCGATGCGCCTGCTGTTTCTTGGTGACGTGGTGGGCCGCGCCGGCCGCCACGCGGTGGTGGAGGCGCTGCCGGGGCTGCGTCGGCGCTGGAATCTGGACTTCGTCGTCGTCAACGCCGAGAACTCGGCAGGCGGCTTCGGCATCACCGAGGCGATCCTGGAGGATCTGGTCGACGCGGGCGCCGACGCGGTGACGCTCGGGAACCACTCCTTCGATCAGAAGGAGGCGCTGGTGTTCATCGAGCGCCAGGAGCGGCTCATTCGCCCGACCAACATGCCGCCGGGCACGCCGGGACGGGGGGCTGGGCTCTACAAGGCGAGGAACGGCGCCGACGTGCTGGTGGTCAACGCCATGGGCCGGTTGTTCGTGGCCGACATAGATTGCCCGTTCCGCGCGCTGGATACGGCCGTCACCGCGTGCAAGTTGAAGCACGGCGCGGACGCGATCCTGGTCGATTTCCACGCCGAGGCGACGAGCGAGAAGCAGGCGCTGGGCTATTTCCTCGACGGCCGCGTCAGCGTCGTCGTCGGCACGCACACCCACGCGCCGACCGCTGACGAGCGCATCCTGCCCAACGGCACCGCCTACATGAGCGATGCGGGCATGTGCGGCGACTACAACTCGGTGCTCGGCATGGACATCGAGGAGCCGATCAATCGCTTCATCACCAAGATACCGCGTGGACGCTTCGAGCCGGCGCTCGGGCCGGCGACGGTGTCGGGGCTGGCGGTTGAGATCGACGACAAGACGGGCCTGGCGCTGAAGCTCAAGGCGGTCAGGCTCGGAGGGGTGCTGCAACCTTCCGAGCCCGACTTCTGGTCTTGATTCAGAGTGGGAAACCCGTCTCGGGGCAGCGCTGGCTGTCGCTCCACGGACGTTCTGGTAGGACTTTCGTAGTGGGGGATCGCGCCCTTCGGCGGCGGTCCCGGCTCGTGTAGGCTGCGATGGGCAATCAGCAGCGGACGTGTCCTAGTGATTGCCTGAGTCAAACCCAGGGCGCAAGCCGTTACAGAAGGTTAACGGCATTTACGCCGACATCGTTGCATCACGGCGCCAGACCGCTCGGGCGCCTCGTCAGGCCGGTGGATTTCGGCGGCGACGCCGCCTATAAGTGAGCCGGTGCTGTCGCGGATCGCGGCGCCCACATACAACCCTTCAAGCTCGAGACGCGAGACAGGCGACCATGGCTGGTCATTCCCAGTTCAAGAACATCATGCATCGCAAGGGCCGCCAGGATGCGATGAAGGCGAAGCTGTTCGCGAAGTTCGCCCGAGAAATCACGGTGGCGGCCAAGGCCGGCACGCCGGATCCGGCCATGAACCCTCGCCTCCGGCTCGCCGTGCAGGCGGCCCGGGCGGAGAACATGCCCAAGGACAACATCGAGCGGGCGATCAAGAAGGCGGCCGGCGGCGACTCCGACGCCTACGAGCAGATCCGCTACGAGGGCTATGGTCCCGGTGGCGTCGCCATCATCGTCGAGGCGCTGACCGACAACCGCAACCGCACCGGCGGGGCGGTTCGCGCCATGTTCACCAAGCAGAACGGCAATCTGGGCGCGACCGGCTCGGTCAGCCACATGTTCACCCGCGTCGGCGAGATCCAGTACAAGCCGGAGGCCGGCAGCGCCGACGCCGTGCTCGAAGCCGCGATCGAGGCCGGCGCCGACGACGTGGTCTCGGATGCCGCAGGTCACCTCGTGACCACCGCGTTCGACAGCCTCGGGACGGTGGCGCAGGCCCTGGAGAAGTCGCTGGGAGAGGCGCACACCGTGAAGGCCGTGTGGAAGCCGAACCTGACCACGGCGGTGGACGAGGACAATGCGACCTCGATCCTGAAACTGATCGCCGCACTCGACGACGATGACGACGTGCAGGCCGTCTTCTCCAACTTCGAGGTCGACGAGGCCGTGATGGCCAAGCTGACGGCGGCCTGAGGCGGCCGCCCTCGCGTCAGCCGATCTTGAGGTATCCAAAGCCGTTCGCCTGCAGCTCGCCGACGGTCGCGACGCCGGAGGGCACCAGCTTGATGAAGCTGTCCGAGCGCGCCTTGGCCTCGTCGATCTTGTTGTTCTTGAAGGTGATCCGGCACAGCAGCACCTCGACGCCGTACTTGGCGATGCCGGCGTAGCGCGTGAACAACTCCGAATCGGGCGAATCCTTGGCCCAGGGCGTGCCCTCGAAGCTGTCGATGAACGGCTTGATGCCCTGCCCGTGTGCGACCACCACGATCTTGATCTTGAACGGATCGAAGTCGTAGACGGACAGATGGTTGGCGATGTTGGTGATCATCTGCCTGACGCGGGCCGGCTCGCCGAAATCGCAGTGGTAAAGACACGCGATGTCGGTTTCCTTCTTGATCGTTTTGGGATCGAGGACGGTGGGCGCTGCGCCGGCGGAACTCGCCGCGACGATTCCTCCCGCCAAGGCGAGACCCGAGACCATGTGGCGGCGGTCGATATCGGTCATGACCTTCCCTTCAGAGCGGCATTTCTGGATTCAACGCGGCCGAAGGTCGATAAGGGCCGGCCACTTGTGTCCAGAGCAGGCATACCCGAGATTAAACCGATGCGCTTTCTCCTTGCAGCGATGACGGCTGTCGCCGCCACTCTTTTCATGCCGGTCGTGCAGTCGGCCGAGCTGATCATGTTCGAGGAGCCGGGCTGCGTCTGGTGCCAGCGCTGGCATGCCGAGATCGGCCCCGGCTATCCCAGCTCGGAGGAGGGGTTGATCGCCCCTCTCGCGCGCCGCGACATCCGGGACGGTCGGCCGACGGGCGTCCAGCTCGAGCGGGCGGTCACCTCGACGCCGACCTTCGTGCTGGTCGAGGACGGCGCGGAAAAAGGCCGCATCACCGGTTATCCCGGCGCCGACTTCTTCTATCCGCTGCTCGGCGATCTGCTGAAGCGTCTAACGCCGCTTGCGCCGGTCGCGCCGCTGCCCTCGCAGCGCGCTGCCCGCCTGATCGGAGGCTCGCGCACTCGATGAGCGGCCGGGCGACTAAAATGGACGAGAAGGCCGGGAATCACCGCCCCGATCGGCTGGACGGCGAGGACCATCTGTCGCCCGAGCTGTCCCAGATGATGGATCGGGCGCGGGATGCGAGCGACTTCCTCAAGGCGCTGGCACACGAGCACAGGCTGGTTCTGCTCTGCCTGCTGGCCGAGCGCGAGCGCTCCGTCGGCGAACTCGAGGAGTTGTTGTCGCTCAGGCAGACGACGGTGTCGCAGCAACTCGCCCGTTTGCGCCTGGACGAGCTGGTGACGACGCGCCGCGATGGGCGCACGATCTACTACAGTCTCGCCGACGAGCGGTTGAGGCAAATCCTTCGCGTGCTCTACGAGATGTTCTGCAAGCGCTGAGGCCGGAGCGGCTCAGCGCTTGGCCGTCTCGGACAGGCTTCTCTGCCGCTTGACGGTCTGGAACTGGCCGTGAAAGCGCACGCCAGTCTCGAGCTGGCGCTGCCGGACGACGACGCACTCGATGCGGGTCTCCTGCTTGTAGTGGGTGAGAACCAGCGCGAAGCGGTCGGGAAGGCTGTTGGCGACCGTGCTGGATGGTGGCGCCTGCAACTTGATCAAGGCGCCAGTGGCAGAGAGGTTGCAGACCTTGCAGGGAATCGTTCCTGTTTGTCCCTCGACAACGAGGTAGCCGGGCAGATCGGTACGGCGGCGAAGCGCCTTGCGCTGATCTGCGGCGACGATGGCAGGCACCTGGCGGCTCATGGATTGCCAGGAAGCCGGCACTGGACGGTCGATCGCCAAGTCCTGACCACGCTTGATTATCGCGTCCATAGGAAAAATCTCCCAGAACTCCACATCACGAACAGTCAGTGGTCTATCATATGCAAATTTTTGAAGTACGAACGCAATCGATAAAGTTCCTGGTATCTCGTCGCGCTCCTGCCGCCGCAAAATCGGAGCGGCGTTCAATTTCATGGGGATAAAGCCTGCCTCAGGCCCGTGTCGAGGCGGCAGAGCGTGGCGCGAGCGACTACGCTGCCGGTCATATTTCAGAACGGGCGGGCGCCATGACCAACGATCCATCCTTGCTGCAGTGGGCCGCTTTTTTGAAAGTCTACGGTGCGATGGCCGTTGTCGGAGCCGGGGCCGTCGTAATCGTGCTGTGGTGGCGCGAGCGCCGCGCCGTGCGCCGCAGTGCGCGCGAGGCCGAGGCCAAGCGCGTCTATGCCAGTTACCTGCTGCAGGCGATGCAGCATCCAGAGCTTGCGCGGCCAGGACCCACCGATGTCGCCAAAGGGCGGCAGCGCGCCCAGTACCAGTGGTTCGTCGGCTACGTGCTGACGGTGTGCGAGGAAATTCTGCTGATCGACCCCTCGCCCGCATGGCAGGAGACGCTGCTGCGGCAGCTTGCACCGCATCGGGCATTCCTGACGAGCGCGGCGTTCCTCGATGGTCCCTATCGCGGCCTCACGCGCGATGTGCGGCGGTTGATCAGCGCGACCGCGGGGGCCGAGCAGGTGGCACCGGAGTTTATGCCCGCGCCCGTCGAGCGGCCTATGTCCCGGCCAACCCTCAAGTCCGTCTGATCGAACAGGCTCGCGACGCTTACCCCGCGCATGTTGTCGCCCCGTCCCGGCTGCTGCCGCTCGAAGGGGGCCGGCGGATCGGATCCACGGCACCGTACGATGAGCCATCGGCGACCCGTCGCGGTCCGAAAGCCCATGTTTACGGCGGTTTGGCGCGTCGGGGGGCCACCCGCGCACCGGCACCGCGCGATCGTTTCGCCAGCGGAGGCGCGCCTAAAGATGGGGTTCTTTCTCCCCCTCCGGACACTAGCATCTCGCATCGCGGCATTGTAGGAAGCGTGGCGAGATTTGGGCCGCGTCGCGCATGACGTGGTCGTTTGCGTACTTGCATGCGTGAAGTGGCGCGGGGAAGGGCATGCCGAAGCAGCTCATCATCGACGGCAAGGCAATCGAGGTCGAGGACGGCATCACGCTGCTGCAGGCTTGCGAGCAGGCGGGCGTCGAGATTCCCCGCTTCTGCTATCACGAGCGCCTCTCGATCGCCGGCAATTGCCGCATGTGCCTGGTCGAGGTGGAGGGCATGCCGAAGCCGGCGGCCTCCTGCGCGATGGGCGTCAACGATCTGCCGCCCAACCGCGACGGCACGCCGAAGAAGATCATGACCCGCACGCCGATGGTCAAGAAGGCGCGCGAAGGCGTGATGGAGTTCCTGCTCATCAACCATCCGCTCGACTGCCCGATCTGCGACCAGGGCGGCGAATGCGATTTGCAGGATCAGGCGCTGAACTACGGCCGCGGCGGCTCGCGCTATGCCGAGAACAAGCGCGCCGTCGAGGAGAAGAACATCGGCCCGCTCATCAAGACCATGATGACGCGGTGCATCCAGTGCACGCGCTGCGTGCGCTTCATGACCGAGGTCGCGGGCGTCGAGGAACTCGGCGCGATCAGCCGCGGCGAGGACATGGAGATCACCACCTACCTCGAGCAGGGCATCCTGACCGAGATGTCGGCGAACGTGGTCGATATCTGCCCGGTCGGCGCGCTGACGCACCGTCCCTGGGCCTTCAACGCCCGTCCATGGGAAATGAAGAAGACCGAGTCGATCGACGTCATGGACGCGGTCGGGTCCGCGATCCGGGTCGATACGCGCGGCCGCGAGGTGATGCGGATCCTGCCGCGCGTCAACGAGGCGATCAACGAGGAGTGGATCTCCGACAAGGCGCGTCACGTCTGCGACGGCCTTCGGACCCAGCGTCTCGACCAGCCGTATGTGCGCCGCGACGGCCGCCTGCAGGCCGCGAGCTGGGACGAGGCGCTCGCCATCGTCGCCGACAAGCTCACCTCGACACGGCCCGAGCGCATCGGCGCGATCGCCGGTGATCTGGCGGGCGCGGAGGAGATGTTCGCACTGAAGTCGCTGTTGTCGGGCCTGGGCGTCACCAGCCTCGACTGCCGTCAGGACGGCGCCAAGCTCGACCCGCGCAACGGCCGCTCGACCTATCTGTTCAACACCACCATCGAGGGCATCGAGCAGGCGGATGCGATCCTGCTCGTCGGCACCAACCCGCGTGTCGAGGCAACGCTGATCAACGCCCGCATCCGCAAGCGCTGGCGTCAAGGTGGCCTCACCGTCGGCCATATCGGCGTCCGGGCGGATCTCGGCTATGGCCACGAGTATCTCGGCGCTGGTCCGCAGACGCTGTCCGAGATCGCGGATGGCCGCCACATGTTCTCGGGCGTCCTGAAGCAGGCGAAGCGGCCTGTCGTCATCGTCGGCAACGGCGCGCTGGCGCGGGCCGACGGCGCCGCCATCCTGTCGCTCGCAGCCAAGATCGCGGTCGCCGCCGGAGAGAGCACCGACACCGGCTGGCAGATTCTCAACGTGATGCATACCGCCGCCTCGCGCGTCGCCGGACTCGACATGGGCTTCGTGCCTGCGGGTAGCGCGGCCAGGGACGTTGCCGGCATGGTCTCGGCCGCAGGCCAGGGCCAGATGGACGTGATTTATCTGCTCGGCGCCGACGAGATCGAGATGGGCAAGCTCGGCTCCGCCTTCGTCGTCTACCAGGGCACGCACGGCGATGCCGGCGCGCACCGCGCCGACGTGATCCTGCCGGGCGCGGCCTACACCGAGAAAAGCGCCACCTATCTCAACACCGAGGGCCGCTCGCAGATGACGCAGCGCGCCGGCTTCCCGCCGGGCGATGCGAAGGAGGATTGGGCCATCCTCCGCGCGCTGTCGTCGAAGGCGGGGAAGACGCTGCCGTTCGACTCGATCTGGGAGCTGCGCGCCGCGCTCTACAAGCTGATGCCGCAGATGGCCCGTCTCGACGCGGTGCAGCCGACGCCGTCGGCCACATCCGAACTCGCGGCGCTGGCGAGCAAGGGCGGCACGTTCGGCGCCGAGCCGTTCGGCGTCGCCGTGCCGGACTTCTACCTGACCAATCCGATCGCCCGGGCCTCCGCCATCATGGCCGAGCTCAGCGCGATGAAGAAGGCCGCCGGGGCGCCCGCCCTGCGCGCCGCAGAATAGCGAGCGGGGCCGGCTGATGGACGAATGGATCGAATGGGGTCTGAGGGTGTTCTGGGACTATGGTGTGCCGCTCGGCATCATGGTCTTCCAGAGCCTCGTCATGCTCGTGGCCGTGCTGGTCATCCTGGCCTTCCTGCTGCTCGCCGACCGCAAGATCTGGGCAGCGGTGCAGATGCGGCGCGGCCCCAACGTGGTCGGCCCGTTCGGCTTGTTCCAGTCGTTCGCCGACCTGTTGAAGTTCGTGTTGAAGGAGCCGCTGATCCCGGCTGGCGCCGACAAGGGCGTGTTCCTGCTGGCGCCGCTGGCGACGGCCACATTCGCCCTCGCCTCGTGGGCGGTGATTCCGGTCTCGGAAGGCAGCTTCTTCGGTCTCGTCGAGGGCAAGTGGGTGATCTCCGACCTCAACGTCGGCATTCTCTACCTGCTCGCGATCTCCTCGCTCGGCGTCTACGGCATCATCATGGGCGGCTGGGCGTCGAACTCGAAGTATCCGTTCATGGGCTCGCTGCGCTCCGCCGCGCAGATGGTCAGCTACGAGGTCTCGATCGGCTTCGTCATCATCACCGTGCTGTTGTGCGCGGGCTCGCTCAACATGACCGACATCGTCAAGGCCCAGCAGACCGGGCTGGGCGTGAAGTACGGCCTGCCGGCGTCGTTCCTCGACTGGTACTGGCTGCCGCTGTTCCCGATGTTCATCGTGTTCTTTATTTCGGCGCTGGCGGAGACCAATCGCCCGCCATTCGACCTGCCCGAGGCGGAGTCGGAGCTGGTGGCGGGCTTCATGGTCGAGTACTCGTCGACCCCATACCTGCTGTTCATGCTGGGTGAATACGTCGCGATCTGCACCATGTGCGCGCTGACGACGACGCTGTTTCTCGGCGGCTGGCTGCCCCCGGTCGATATCGCGCCGTTCAACTGGGTGCCCGGCATCTTCTGGTTCCTCGGCAAGATCTGCTTCGTCTTCTTCATGTTCGCGATGGTGAAGGCGATCGTGCCTCGCTACCGCTACGACCAGCTGATGCGGCTCGGCTGGAAGGTGTTCCTGCCGATCTCGCTGGCCTCGGTGATCGTGGTGGCGGGCGTGCTGCAGTACGGGGGGCTGTTGAGGTGAGTCAGGCGCTCCTCGGAGCCGCCACGACGTCGCTGGCGCTGTGGCCTGCGATGATGGTGTGGGTGAACTGGTCGCCGCGCCAGGGTTGGTCGAAGCCGGCCGATATGATCAGGCCGGCGGTGTACGCCGCTCTGCTCGGAGGCTACACGCTGGTGTCCCGTCTGGTCACGGGAGAGGGCGGTGACCGGCCGGTGACCTGGCCGGATGTGACGACGGCGGCGATCGCAGCGGCGATGGTCGCGGTCGTCGTGGTGGTGCTTGTGGTTGCGGGACGGATGGCCTGGGAGTGGCTGAAGGACACACAGCGATAACGGATGCGGAGCGTGGTGGAGCGCCATGGATCATAGGCTGCTGGGCATATTGCTGATCGTGACGGGACTCGCGGACTTCATCTTCGCGCGGCGGATGCAGCAGCTCTCCAATGCTTCCCGCATGATGCTGTACGTATTCGGTGGGGCCTTCGCGGCGCTGGGTTTGTCGATGCTGCTGGGTGGGCAGCGCACGCCGTGACGATGGGATGAGTAGGACAGGCGACGTGAGCATGGATCGAAACCAGGTGATGGGTTTGCTCTTCCTGGCTGCGGGCGTGCCGGCCATCGGCGTGGCGCTGTTCAAGGGGACGCGGATCACGGCCGCCACGCAGGACGCGCTGCGCGGCGGTGGCGGTCTGCTGGTCGTGGTGGGTGCTGCACTCGCCTTTGGTCTCGTGCGATGGATTTGATCGAGCAGGTAACTCCGTGAGCATCACAGCCGGCATCAAATCGCTCTTCCTCGCGGAGTTCGTCTCCGCGCTGTTCCTGTCGATGAAATATTTCTTCGGGAAGAAGAAGACGCTCAACTACCCCTTCGAGAAGGGCCCGCTGTCGCCGCGCTTCCGCGGCGAGCACGTGCTGCGCCGCTATCCGAACGGTGAAGAGCGTTGCATCGCCTGCAAGCTGTGCGAGGCGATCTGCCCTGCCTATGCGATCACCATCGAGGCCGGCCCGCGGCGCAACGACGGCACGCGGCGCACGACGCGCTACGACATCGACATGACCAAGTGCATCTACTGCGGCCTGTGCCAGGAGGCCTGCCCGGTCGACGCCATCGTCGAGGGACCCAACTTCGAGTTCGCCACCGAGACGCGCGAGGAGCTGTTCTACAACAAGGAGCGCCTACTCGCGAACGGCGACCGCTGGGAGCGGGAAATCGCCCAGAACATCGCGCTCGACGCGAACTACAGGTGAGCGCGATGTATGCGACAATAGCTTTGCCTCCCCCCTCGCGGGGGAGGTGGCCCGAAGGGCCGGAGGGGGGGGACGTCAGCGTCCGCCTTTTGGCGCCGTCCAACCTTCCCCCACCCCCAACCCCTCCCCGCGAGGGGGAGGGGAGATTGACCGTGGGTGCCGCATGACAGCCTTTTTCTTCTACCTCTTCGCCGTCCTCTGCGTCGCCTCGGCCGCCATGGTCATCGTGGCGAAGAACCCGGTGCACGCGGTGCTTTTCCTGATCCTCGCGTTCTTCAACGCGGCGGGACTGTTCGTGCTGCTCGGCGCCGAGTTCCTCGCGATGCTGCTGATCATCGTCTACGTCGGCGCGGTAGCGGTGCTGTTCCTGTTCGTCGTGATGATGCTCGACGTCGACTTCGCCGAGCTGCGCGCGGGCTTCATTCAGAATGCGCCCTTGGGATTGATCATCGGCGGCATCGTGTTGGCGGAGCTGATCATGGTGCTCGGCGCGCGAGCACTGAACACAGGTCTCGGCGGCAAGCTCGCGGCGCCGATCGCGGCTGCGGGCGGCATCGGCAACACCGAGGCGCTGGGGCGGCTGCTCTACACCAAGTACGTCTATTTCTTCCAGGGCGCGGGCCTGATCCTGCTGGTCGCCATGATCGGCGCCATCGTGCTGACGCTGCGCCACAAGGAAGGCGTGCGCCGTCAGTCGATCGCGGCTCAGGTCGCGCGCAACCCGAAGACGGCGATGGAAGTGATCCGCGTCGCATCGGGTGAGTCGCGCATTCCCGAGAAGAAGCCGCAGCCAGTGGCGGGGGAGTAAGCACATGACCATCGGCCTGGGGCACTATCTGACGGTCGCGGCGTGCCTGTTCACGCTCGGCATCTTCGGCATCTTCCTCAATCGGAAGAACGTCATCGTCATCTTGATGTCGGTCGAGCTGATGCTGCTTGCGGTCAACATCAACCTGGTGGCGTTCTCGGCGCACCTCGGCGATCTCGTCGGCCAGATCTTCGCGCTGTTCGTGCTGACGGTCGCGGCCGGCGAGGCCGCGATCGGGCTCGCCATCGTCGTCGTCTACTTCCGCAACCGCGGCTCGATCGCGGTTGAGGACATCAAAATGATGAAGGGATGAGGCTCGTGATGCCGACCTCTCCCGCACCGATCAGTCCTGTCATCCCGGCCGGAGCGCAAGCGCGGAACGCGCTGGAGCGTAGCGCTGGGACCCAGGAGCCACGGGCGAGCCAGCTACCCCTGGGTCCCGGCTCGCCTTCTGCGGCCGGGATGACAGTGGTGCTGAGCATTGCCGATTGTTTGGCCGGGGGCTTGCCGAACCCATGATTTACACTGCTATCGTCCTCCTGCCCCTCGCCGGAGCACTCATCGCCGGTTTCCTCGGCCGCGTGCTGGGGCCGCGCCCGTCCGAGCTGATCACGACCGGCTTCATGCTGATCGCGGCAGTACTTTCGTGGATCGTGTTCTGGCGCGTCGGCTTCGGTCACGAGACTGCGAAGGTGACGCTGTTCCGCTGGATCACCTCGGGCGAGCTCGACGTCTCCTGGGCGATCCGGGTCGATACGCTGACCGCCGTCATGCTGGTCGTCGTCAACACCGTCTCCGCCCTCGTTCACGTGTACTCGATCGGTTACATGGCCGAGGACGACAGCCGCCAGCGTTTCTTCGCCTACCTGTCGCTGTTCACCTTCGCCATGCTGGCGCTGGTGACCGCCGACAACCTGCTGCAGATGTTCTTTGGCTGGGAGGGCGTCGGTCTCGCCTCCTACCTGTTGATCGGCTTCTGGTACAAGAAGCCCGAGGCCAGTGCGGCCGCGATCAAGGCGTTCGTGGTCAACCGCGTCGGTGACTTCGGCTTCGCGCTCGGCATCTTCGGCCTGTTCTTCGTCTGCCGCTCGATCAATCTCGACGCCGTCTTTGCTGCCGCCGGCGAAATCGCCAAGCCCGATCATCCGCTGCACACCATCCAGTTCCTCGACTGGGCCAAGGCCGACACGCTGACGGTCATCTGCCTGCTGCTGTTCATGGGCGCGATGGGCAAGTCGGCGCAGTTCCTGCTGCACACCTGGCTGCCGGACGCGATGGAAGGCCCGACGCCGGTGTCGGCGCTGATCCACGCCGCGACCATGGTGACCGCGGGCGTGTTCATGGTCGCGCGGCTGTCGCCGCTGTTCGAGTATTCACCGACCGCCTTGCAGGTCGTGACGCTGGTCGGCGCGATCACCGCCTTCTTCGCGGCGACCGTCGGCCTCGTGCAGAACGACATCAAGCGCGTGATCGCCTATTCGACCTGCTCGCAGCTCGGCTACATGTTCGTCGCCTGCGGCGTCGGCGCCTACGGTGCGGGCGTGTTCCATCTGTTCACGCACGCCTTCTTCAAGGCGCTGCTGTTCCTCGGTGCGGGCTCGGTCATCCACGCGATGCACCACGAGCAGGACATGCGCAAGATGGGTGGGCTCGCCCCGCATATCCGCTTCACCTACGTGATGATGCTGATCGGCACGCTGGCGCTGACCGGAGTCGGCATCCCCCACGTCGCGGGCTTCGCCGGCTTCCACTCGAAGGACGCCATCATCGAGGCCGCCTACGCCGCGCACACGCCGAGCAACTACGCGTTCTGGCTGCTGGTCGTCGCCGCGTTCATGACATCGTTCTATTCCTGGCGGCTGATCTTCATGACCTTCCATCAGTCGCCGCGCTGGGCCTCGCAGGGCGACGACCACGGTCACGCTGCCCATGCCCATGACGACCATGGGCACGGTCACGGTCATGCGCATACCCCGCACGAGAGCCCGTTGGTGATGCTGATCCCGCTGTTGGTGCTGGCGATCGGTGCGGTCGCTGCCGGTTTCGTGTTCACCGGGTACTTCATCGGCCACGACTACAAGGCGTTCTGGGCCAAGGCGCTGTTCGAGGGCGAGCACAACCACATCCTGCACGCCATGCACGAGGTACCGACCTGGGTGGCGTGGTCGGCGACCATCGCCATGACGGCGGGCTTCGGGATCGCGGTGCTCTACTACATCGTGGCGCCGGGCCTGCCGGCCGCGACCGCCAGGGCGTTCAAGCCGCTGTACCTGTTCTTCCTCAACAAGTGGTACTTCGACGAGCTCTACGACGCGATCTTCGTCAGGCCGGCGAAGGCGATCGGCTGGGGGCTGTGGAAGGGCGGCGACGGGGCCACCATCGACGGCATCATCGACGGCACCGCGGCGAGCGTCCAGAAAGTCACGGGACGCGTGGTCAAGATGCAGTCCGGCTACGTCTACCACTACGCCTTCGCCATGCTGATCGGCGTGGCGCTGATCATCACCTGGTTCATCGCGGGCGGGGCTGCGAAATGAATATCGGCACCACTCCCATTCTGTCGATCGTCACCTTCCTGCCGCTCGCCGGCGCGGTGCTGATCGCTTTCCTGAACAAGGAGGCGAAGGGCAACGCACGCTGGATCGCGCTGTGGACGACGATCCTGACGTTCGCCGCCTCGTTGCTCATCTGGATCAACTTCGACAAGGGCTCGGCCAACTTCCAGTTCGTCGAGGAGACGGCTTGGCTCGGCGGCCTCAAGTACAAGATGGGCGTCGACGGCATCTCGATGCTGTTCGTGATCCTGACCACGTTCCTGATGCCGCTGACGATCCTGTCGGCGTGGGAAGCCGTCGAGGACCGCGTCAAGGAGTACATGATCGCGTTCCTGGTGCTCGAGTGCCTGATGATCGGCGTGTTCTGCGCGCTCGACATGGTGCTGTTCTACCTGTTCTTCGAGGCCGGCCTGATCCCGATGTTCCTGATCATCGGGGTTTGGGGTGGTCCTCGACGCGTCTATGCGAGCTTCAAGTTCTTTCTCTACACGCTGCTCGGGTCGGTCCTGATGCTGCTCGCCATGATGGCGATGTGGTGGCAGGCCGGCACGACCGACATCCCGACGCTGCTCGCCTTCAAGTTCCCCCCGGAGATGCAGACCTGGATGTGGCTCGCGTTCTTCGCCTCCTTCGCGGTGAAGATGCCGATGTGGCCGGTGCACACCTGGCTGCCGGACGCCCACGTCGAGGCGCCGACGGGCGGCTCGGTGATCCTGGCCGCGATCCTGCTGAAGATGGGCGGCTACGGCTTCCTGCGCTTCTCGCTGCCGATGTTCCCGATCGCGTCGCAGGATCTCGCGCCGCTGGTGTTCACGCTGTCGGTGGTCGCCATCATCTACACTTCGCTCGTCGCGCTGGCGCAGGAGGACGTGAAGAAGCTGATCGCCTACTCGTCGGTCGCGCACATGGGCTTCGTGACCATGGGCATCTTCACGATGACCACGCAGGGCATCGACGGCGCCATCTTCCAGATGCTGTCGCACGGGCTGGTCTCGGCCGCGCTGTTCCTGTGCGTCGGTGTCGTCTACGACCGCATGCATACCCGCCAGATCTCGGCCTATGGCGGCCTCGTCAATCGCATGCCGATCTACGCCTTCACCTTCATGGTGTTCACGATGGCGAACGTCGGCCTGCCCGGCACGTCGGGCTTCGTCGGCGAGTTCCTGACGCTGCTCGCGGCGTTCAAGGCCAACACCTGGGTCGCGTTCTTCGCCACGTTCGGCGTCATCTTGTCGGCGGGCTATGCGCTGTGGCTGTACCGCCGCATGATCTTCGGTGAGCTGACCAAGCCGGCGCTGAAGGGCATCACGGACATGACGCCGCGCGAGATCCTCGTGCTTGGACCACTCCTGGTGCTGACAATCTTCTTCGGCTTCTATCCCGCGCCGCTGCTCGATGTGACGGCGGTGTCGGTGAAGAAGCTGGTCGCCAATTACGAGGCTTCGGTGCGCGCTGAGGCGACGCCGGCAATCCTCAAGTCCGTCGCGGAGGCCAAGCGTCCATGAGCTACCTGATGACGCTCGCACCGCTCTACCCGGAGCTGACGCTCGCCGTCGGCGCCATGGTGCTGCTGATGCTCGGCGTGTTCATGCGCGACGACCAGGGCACCGGCGAGACGGTCGGTTGGCTCGCGATCACGCTGCTGGCGGTGGTGGGCTGGCAGGTCGTCGCCCAGCCCAATGAAACGGTCCGCCTGTTCGACGGTGCGTTCGTCGTCGACGGCTTCGGGCGCTTCATGAAGGTGCTGGTGCTCGCCGGCGCCGCCGTCTCGCTGCTGCTGTCGTTCGACTACTTGCGCGACGTCAAGTCGTTGAAGTTCGAGTACCCCGTCCTCGTCCTGCTCGCCACTACGGGCATGCTGATGATGGTTTCGGCCGGCGATCTCATCGCGCTCTATCTCGGCCTCGAGCTGCAGAGCCTCGCACTCTACGTGGTCGCAGCCTTCCGCCGTGACGACGTGCGCTCGTCGGAGGCGGGTCTCAAATATTTCGTCCTCGGCGCGCTGTCGTCGGGGATGCTGCTGTACGGCGCCTCGCTGATCTACGGCTTCACCGGTTCGACCAGCTTCCAGGTGATCGCGACGGCGGCGAAATCCGTGGACGCGGGCCAGAACATCGGCCTCGTCATCGGCCTCGTGTTCCTGCTGGTCGGCCTCGCGTTCAAGATCTCGGCGGTGCCGTTCCACATGTGGACGCCCGACGTCTACCAGGGCGCACCGACGCCGGTGACCGCGTTCTTCGCCTCGGCGCCGAAGATGGCGGCGATGGCGCTGGTGGTCCGCGTGCTCGCGACCGCCTTTCCAGGCATGGGTGCGCAGTGGCAGCAGATCATCGTGTTCCTGGCGCTCGCCTCGATGCTGCTCGGTGCCTTCGGCGCCATCGGCCAGACCAACATCAAGCGGCTGATGGCCTACTCCTCGATAGCCAACATCGGCTTCGCGCTGGTCGGTCTCGCCGCCAACAACGCCGAGGGACTGCAGGGCGTGCTGGTCTACATGGCGATCTATCTCGTCATGACGCTCGGCTCGTTCGCCGTCATCTTGTGCATGCGCCGCGATGGTGGCCCGGTCGAGGAGATCGACGAGCTGGCGGGCCTCGCCCAGACCAACCTCGGCATGGCGACCGCGCTCGGCCTGCTGATGTTCTCGCTGGCGGGGATTCCGCCGCTCGCGGGCTTCTGGGGCAAGTGGTATGTGTTCCTGGCCGCCGTGAAGGCGCAGATGTGGCCGCTCGCCATCATCGGCGTGATCGCCAGCGTGATCGGCGCCTTCTACTACTTGCGCGTCATCAAGGTGATGTTCTTCGACGAGGCCAAGCCCGCCTTCCTGCCCTCGCCCGCAAAGGTGCGGATCGTCTACGCGATCGCGGCGCTGCTGATGGTCGTGTTCTCCGTGTCCTTCATCGGCGAGCCGGTGGTGCGCGCGGCAGCGGCCGCCGCCAAGACATTGATGTGAGCCGATGACCGCCGCGATGCCACCCGGCTACCGGCTGGTGACCTTCGATCGGGTGGCGTCCACCAACACCGAGGCGATGCGACTGGCCGCCGCCGGTGATCCCGGCAACGTCTGGCTGGTCGCCGACGAGCAGACGAGCGGGCGTGGCCGATCGGGCCGCAACTGGAGCGACGTCCCCGGCAATCTCACTGCGAGCCTTTTGCTGCGCCTGTCGTGTGGTCCCGAGATCGCGCAGCAGTTGGCGCTGCTGACGGGCGTCGCGGTCGTGGATGCGGTGCGGAGGTTGGCGTGCGTCGGTTCTCCTCCTCCCTTGTCGGGGAGGATTGGAGAGGAGGGTGTCCACGACGACACTTGTTCTGCGCCACCCCCTCCCCATTCCTCCCCCGTCCAGGGGGAGGGTGGAGTGCCCACGCTCCGCCTCAAATGGCCCAACGACGTCCTGATCGGTCAAGCCAAGTTCGGCGGCATCCTGCTCGAGAGCGCGCAGGGGCTCGGCGGGCCGGGCCTGGTCGCGGTGATCGGCATAGGTCTCAACATCGCCGGCACCCCCGAGGGGCTCGATCGGGCTGCGACGAGCCTTGCCGCGTCCGGAATTGCCACCAATCGCGATGCGGTTCTGGGCTTTGTCGCATCGGCTATGGACGCGGCGCTGGCGATCTGGGATGAAGGCGAGGAATTCCAGACGATCCGCGAGGCTTGGGCGGACCGGGCAGGTCCGGTCGGTGAGCCGCTGATCGTCAACGCGGGGCAAGGCCCCGTGTCGGGCCGCTTCGCGGGCCTGGATCGCGACGGCGCACTGCTGCTGGCCGACG
>CAMDBL010000012.1 GCA_945889015.1 Devosia equisanguinis | reverse complement strand
GACCTGTCGGATAGGGCTCTGCGCAGGGCGGGGCTCGACTACCTCGCGCACGTCGATATGACCCGTCACGCCGACTGGGAGGCTTTCTTCGCGGCGCGGGTGCGGACGGGCGACGGCGTGACTGCACCTGGAGGGCGGCTGGTACTGCTGACCTCTCACGGTGCGGTCAGCCACCTCGCGCATCGTTTCGAGGATCGCGACATCCTGCTGCTTGGCCGCGAATCGGCCGGCGTGCCTGCCGGTGTCCACGCCTCGGCCGAGGCCCGCATCCGCATTCCGATGCGGCCGGGCCTGCGCTCACTCAACATCGCCGTCGCCGCCGCGTTGGTGCTCGGCGAGGCGCTGCGCCAAACCGGCGGCTTTGGACCGGAGGCTTTCGCGACGTGAGGGACGCGGGCGTGGGCGCGAACAAAGTGTGCGGCGGTGGTCCGGGGATCAGAACGTCGGTGGCGTATTGATGAAGAGCACGCGAGCCTCGGTGTCGCCGATGTTGCGATAGCCGTGGGGCAGGTCGGAGCGGTAGCAGAACGAATCCCCCTCGCTCACCTCGTAGGTGGTTCCGTTCACCGTCAGCGCGATCCGGCCGCTGATGACGTAGCCGACCTCCTCACCGCTGTGCGTGATGTCGCCGTCGGTGGTGCCGCCGGGCGCGACGATGTGGATGTTGCCCTGAAGCAAATGTCCCTTCGCGTAGGGAATGAGGCGCTCCATGCGGATGCCCTTCCCCGTGCGCAGCGCATCGATCGAGACGATATGGCGCTCGCTTACCCGCGTGACGACCTTGTCGGACGGTGCGCTGCCGCCGAGCAGATCCCCCATCGCGATGTTGAGGGCCTCGCAGATGCGGTGCAGCACCCGCAGCGACGGCACCAGCTTGTTGCTCTCGATCTTGGATATGAGGCTCTCGGAGCATCCAGCCGCCTGTGCGATGTCCTTCATGCGGGCTTCGCGCAACAGGCGCGCATGGTGGAGGCGCGTTCCGATCTGGAGCGGCGGCGGCGTGTCTGCGGTATCGGCCGCGAGGGCATCGTCGTCGGCTTGTCCGTCGGCTGACTGCCGCCCTCGAGCCGGTGGCTTGCGCGCGGCAGCCTTCGCCGGAGACTTCGATCCTGTCCTGGTCATGTTTCCCATTGAAGCTGGAGTTGCCGCGGCCGATCCGTCGATCGAGACGCACTGTCTGCCTCGCCATTCGTCAGTGTCAGTAGCCGCCCCATCGTGTCCTGTCCCGCCACTGCATGGACATGGGGTGCGCGCGATGTCCAGTCCGCCACAAAAAGGGGCACGATATGATGCTGTTTCATGCAGAAATATCTCACTGGCGCAATGAGTTCAAGTGACTTGACTAAAGAGAAAGTAGCATGCAACTTGGGCCGCGTGGCAAGCGTGAGGCGAGAGAGGACATGGCGGAAAAGCTGTTGATTGACGAGGCCTCGGATCGCAAGGACCCTCATTACAAGCCCTTCGGCTGGCACCATTGGCCCGACCATCCGTGGATGAGCTACCAGTTCCGGCGCGCGCTCGGAGAGACGTCGGAGGGCGGCGGCACGGTCTCGGAGTGCTTCAGGGCCGCGAGCCGGATGATCCCCGGGGACAAGGAGAGCTGGCACGTCGAGTGGATGGCCGTCGCCGACTTCAATCGTACGCGCGGCGACGAGGCGATGGCGAAGGGCCATGTGCAGACCGCGAAGAACTGCTGGCTACGGGCGGCGGACTATTATCGGCAAGCGGAGTTCTGGCTCGAGCCCGAAGAGCCGCGCCGTCTGGCGACGTTCGAGTTGATGGAGTCCTGCAGCAAGAAGTTCATCGCCCAACTGCGGCCGGCCGGCATCCCGGTCGATATTCCCTACGAGAACGGCGCCTCGCTGTGCGCCTATTTCGTGCGGGCCCCTTTCGATACCGGCCGGCAGCCCTGCATGATCTCGATGGGTGGCCTGGACAGCATCAAGGACGAGATGTGGTTCATGCAGACGCACGGCGCTCTGCAGCGCGGCATCTCGGTCTTGATGATCGACGGTCCAGGGCAGGGCGGGACGCTGCGCCGTCACAAGATTCCGACCCGGCACGACTACGAGGTGCCGATTGGACGCTGCATCGACTGGCTCGAGCAGCGTGACGATATCGATCCCAGCCGCATCGCGGTCTGCGGCTCTTCGCTCGGTGGCTACTACGCGGCGCGCGCCGGCTGCTATGAGCCACGCCTCGCCGCCGCCATTTCGCACGGCGCGATCTGGTCTATCCCGGCGCTGTGGGAAGGCGCCACCGAGGAACACGGCCTCGCCGATCACATCAAGTGGGTCTTCGGCACCAGGACGATGAAGGAGGCGATGGAGCGCGCCCAGCCGTTCAAGCTCGAGGGGCATTTGAAGAACATGAAATGCCCCTACCTGATCGTGCATGGCGGCTTCGACGTTCTCGGCGTGGCGGCGGCCACTCAGGTTCACGACCATGCCAAGGCCAGCGGCGTCGACGTGACGTTGCGCTTCGTCACCGAGGAAGAAACCGGTGCTGAGCATTGCCAGCACGACAACGCCACCATCGGCCAGGAGCTGATGGCCGACTGGTTGGCGGATCGCTTCGGTATCGACCAGCGCATGTTGATGACGAAATCCCTCAATCCCCTGATCTGACGACGGAGGCTCCGATGCCTGAGATCAAGGCCTATGACGACGCCTACTATTCGATGACGTGGCTCGGTCCCAAGGGCTATCCCGAGAACGCCAACGCCGGACGCTGCTATTTCACCGGTCTGCTTGGCATGTATCGTCTCAACGGCGAAAGCGACATCCTGTTCGCGGATGGAACGTCCGGTGACGGATTTTCATTTCGTTGGTGGTCCAAGTGGGGGTGTCCGGCCTTCAACGGCGGCAAGGGCGCGTTTCACGAGATCTGGGAGTATACGAGCAAGGCGCTCGGCTTCGACTTGAGGTGGGAAGAGGACGCAGAAGGCGGGTTCGATGAGGCGTTCGCCAAGCTCTGTGGCCTGATTGACCGCGGCATACCGGTGCAGGTCGGCCTGCACTACTCGCATCTGCTGCCCTATGGCGCCAAGACGTCGCCGCGGCTAGCGTTTCTGCACTCGATCATGCCACCTACCGGCTTCGGCCACCACGTCGTCATCGCGGGCTACGATCTCGCGAAAGGCACCGTGACGGTGTTCGAGCCGAACGACACGATGCCGCATTCCAGGTACGAGGCACCGATCTCCGTGTTTCGTCGTGCGTGGGAGGAGGCGAGCCAGCGCGACGCCAACGGGTTCGCCCCGTGGGTCGACCACAAGGCCTGGGACGGCGAGTGGACGCTGCACGATGGCTACGGACCGTTTCTGATGATCTGGATCGAGCCGGGGCGCGATCCCGCCTGGGACATCGCCGCCTCGATCCGCCACAGCTTCGCGCGCAACATCAAGATCCTCGGCGGCGAGTACCCCAAGCCGTACTCGGTGTTTTTCAGTCAGTGGCAGATCCCGCGCTACGAGGCGGGCGCGCCCGGTATGGCCCGCTGCGCCGAGGCGATCCGCAAAGGCGAGTTCGAGGATGCGCTGAAGCCCGACGGCACGCGAGAGCCGCTGTTCGCCAAAGCCAACATTCCCAATCACGGTGTGCTCGGACGTGCGGGCGCGGCGGGTTACCTGAACCGGGTGGCCGGCGAAATGCGACTGCGCGGACTGGCATCGGGGGCGATCGAGCGCGCGGCCGCCAGCATGCGGGCCTCCTCGGATATCTTCCGTGAGCTGCGCTATCAGTCCGACACTCGGGTCGGTGGCGACATGCTGGCCCGGATCGCCGATCACGAGTTGCAGGCTCTGGCTTCGATGCGGGAGGCCTGGAGCGACGTGAAGGAAATCACCACCGCACGCCCTCGGCGGCAGCCGGCGATCGCAGCCGAGTGAGCAGCCAGAACAGCGGATCCGCTGGCAGCCCTGCAAAAACGAATTCGACAAAGGAGAAGAGCATGATGGTACGGCGTCGCTTCATTGCCATTGCTGCGGCCGGCGTCCTTGCCGGCACGGTTCCTGCAGCTTCGCAGGACTACTCCGTCCGCGTCGTCGCGGGCTCGCCGGGCTACGATCACATCCAGCCGTTCATGGCCGAGTACCTGAAGATCTGGGAAAAGTACGGTCTGAAGGTTACGTTCACCGGCGGCAACTACATTCGATCGAACCAGCAGATGTCGATCGGCGACTTCGACGCCGGCTACAATCAGATCGCCAGTGCCGTCCGCTACAATTCGGCGGGCATCCCCAATGTCATCGTGGCTCCGTCGTCTGCGAATTGTGCGCTGATCGTCGCCAATCCGAACGTTAAGTCCTGGGCGGATCTCAAGGGCAAGCGGTTCGGCATCGTGACCAAGTACGACATGCAGTACATGGCGCTGATGAAGCACATCCTGCCGCGCTTCGGTCTGACCGAGAAGGACATCCAGCCGGCCCAGGTGCCGGTGCCCGAGATCGCCGCCGGTCTGCTGACCGGAGACGTCGCGGCAGCCTTCCCGTTCGAGCCGTACGGTACCAATGCCATCGCCAAGGGCGCCAAGCTGCTGCTGGCGGCCGGCGATCTCATGGACAAGTCGAAGGGCTTTCCGGATCTGCTGCGAAATGCGCTGATCCTGAACAAGAAGTTCATCGCCGAGCACAAGGACCTGGCGCAGAAGATTGTCTGGGCACATCTCGATGCCGTGCATCTGATGCGGGCGGACAAGGCGACCGGCATCAAGGTGATCAAGCATTACAACAAGGCGATGGACGAGAAGCTCATCGAGGACAGCTACGACAACTGCGCCTGGACCTACAACGAGATCCCCAAGAGCTGGATCGATACGACGATGGCCTGGATGACAGAGGACAAGCTCATCCAGAATCCGGTGAAGTACGAAGATCTCGTCGATGCCTCCTTCGCCAAGAGCTACCCCGGCTATCCCGGCTGGGAAAAGCTCAAGAAGTGAGGCGCCACCCGATGCTGACCGTGACCGACCTGTATAAGACCTATCGCACCAACGAAGCCGAGGTGCATGCCCTCGAGAACATCAACCTCGACATCCGCGACGGCGAGTTCGTCAGCCTGCTCGGTCCATCCGGCTGCGGAAAGTCGACGTTGCTCAAGATCGCCGCCGGCTTGATCGGATCGACCGGCGGCCAGATCGAGATCGAGGGCGCGACGGTGAAGGGGCCTGGACCCGAGCGCGCCGTCGTGTTCCAGGACTACGCCTTGTTCCCCTGGATGACGGTGGAGGACAATGTCGAGTTCGGGCTGGAGGCGCGCGGCGTGCCGCCCGCCGCTCGGCGCCGGACGTCGGCGGAGCTGCTGAAGGTGGTCGGCCTGCAGGACTTCGCCAGGAAGTACCCGCATCATCTCTCCGGCGGCATGAAGCAGCGCGTGTCGATCGCGCGGGCGCTGGCGGTGGAGCCAAAGTACCTGCTGATGGACGAGCCGTTCGGCGCACTCGATGCCCAGACGCGCTCGGTCATGCAGGAGGAATTGCTGCGGATCTGGAAGGTCTACCGCAAGACGGTGATTTTCGTGACCCATGCCATCGAGGAGGCGATCTACCTCTCCGACCGCATCGTCATCATGACGGCGCGTCCCGGTCGCATCAAGGCGGTGATCGAGGTCGAGGAGGAACGGCCGCGCGATATGACATCGCCGGCCATGAGCGCGATCTATCGGCAGGTGCGCGGCATCCTGGCCGAGGAAATCGACAGGGCGGCGGCCTACGAGAAGGCCGATCTGGTTGCAGCGGGATAACGATCATGGCTGACGCAACGACGACCGACAGCCGCGAGGTGGCAATGCAGCGCGCGTCCTGGAAACTCCCCTCGACCTCGCGCGACATGCTGCTCGGCGGCGGTACGATCATCGCCCTTTTGATCATCTGGGAAGCGGTGTTCCGGTTTGGCTTGATGCCCAAGTGGGCATTTCCCTCGCCGATCCAGGTGGCGCGAGCCTTCTACGATCTGACGCTCAGCGGCGAGTTGCTGACCAACGCCGGCGCCAGCATGCTGCGCCAGTTCACCGGCGTGATCCTGGCGGCGATATTCGGCATCCCCGTCGGACTGGCCCTCGGGGCGTCGCCGACGGCACGTGCGGCGTTCCTCCCGCTCTGCCGGCTGGTCTATCCCATCCCCGGTATCGCTTGGATTCCCCTCGCCATCCTCTGGTTCGGCGTCGGCTTCAACTCGACCGTGTTCGTGATTTTCTTCTCCGGCATCTGGCCAATCATCTTCAATACGATGGCCGGCGTACAGACGTTGTCCGGGCAGTATACGGACGTCGCGCGGGTCTACATGGCACCTCGCGGTCTCTACACGCGGCGCATCCTGATACCGGGATCGCTGCCGTTCATCATCGCCGGCCTGCGCCTCACCTATGGTGTGGGCTGGCGTGTGATCGTCGGTGCCGAGATGATCTCCTCGATCGTCGGGCTCGGGTTTCTGATCGACAACGCGAGATGGCAGCTGCGCCCCGACATCATGGTCTGCGGCATGATCACGATCGCGATGATCGGCTGGGTGTCGGAGAACTGGTTCTTCGACTGGGTCGAGCGGCGGACCATCGACCGCTGGGGCATGAAGACCAATACGTGAGCGGACGTCAGACCGCTCATCCGCCGCCACTGAATTCACGAGGACAAGTCATGGCCGAAGCGCTCGGAATCAACGTCGTCAGGCAGGGCGAGCTGCCTCATTACGAGCCTTACGGCTGGCAGCACTGGCCCGAGTTTCCCTGGCTGAGCTATCAGTTCCGCCGCGCCCTCGGCGAGACCCAGGAAGGCGGCGGCTCGGTCTCCGAGTTGTTCCTGGCTGCGAGCCGGATGAAGCCCGGCGATCTCGACAGTTGGCACATGGAGCTGCTCAAGGTCTCCGACAACAACATGCGTCGCGGCGACGACGAGGCGGCCAAGGGGCATGTCCGCACGGCCATGAACTGCTGGCTTCGAGCAGCCGACCTCTACCGCTCCGCAGAATTCTGGCTGACGCACGACGATCCGCGCCGCATGGCGACCTTCGAGAAGTGCGAGGCGGCGACGCACAAGTTCCTCGACTGCTGCGTGCCCAAGGGCGAGGTCGTGCACGTGCCGTATGAGGGCAAGCACCTCTACGCTTATTTCATCCGCGCGCCCTACCATACGCCCAAGCAACCCGTATTGATCGCGTTCGGCGGACTCGACAGTTTCAAGGACGAGCTCTGGTTCATGGTAGGCCGCGGCGCCTTGCAGCGGGGAATCTCGGTGCTGCTCGTCGATGGTCCGGGCCAGGGCGGCACGCTGCGCAGGCTCGGCATTCCGACGCGGTTCGACTACGAGGTTCCGGTCGGCGCCTGCATCGACTGGCTCGGTACGCGCACCGACGTCGATATGAATCGCATCGCGGTCTCGGGATCCTCGCTCGGCGGCTACTATGCGGCTCGCGCCGGCGCCAAGGAGCCGCGGCTGGCCGCCTGCATCGCGCATGGCGCCCAGTGGGACGTCGGCTCCCGCATGCGCGAGCGCGACGACGACCATATGCTGGCAAGCCACCTGCGCTGGGTGTTCGGCAGCACGAGCATGAAGGACGTCTGGGAGGTGTCGAAGGCGTTCAAGCTCGAGGGCGCGCTCGACAGCATGAAGTGCCCATTCCTGATCTGCCACGGAGGCCATGATGTCCTCGGCGTGCAGACGGCCAACCTCGTCCACGACTACGCCAGGAAGGTCGGCCTCGACGTGACGCTGCGCTTCGTCACCGAGGAGGAGACCGGCGCCGACCACTGTCAGCATGACAATCCGACGATCGGCCAGGAGATCATGCTCGACTGGCTGGCAGACAAATTCGGCATCGGCCAGACCACGCTCGGCAACGACAAGCCGTTGTAGTCCCGCCGACCGAAGGGCACCTGCAAGGTTCATCGACGCGTCCCTGCTGGGCTGCCGGGCTTCTTGCGGGACCCCGTTCGTTCTCCATCGCCGACTGTGATCGGGCCGAGACTATCGGGCCGTCGGCAGAATTGTGTGGAGCATCCGCTGCATGACGGTGGTTCGGCTTGCCCGGTTGGAGCGAGTCGCGGCCCATTTCGCCCCTGGACGTGGACGATCGGGGTGCGGACGTCATGACGGGAACGAGGCTTCTGCGAGCGCTGGCGATCATGCTAGCTGCTGTGGCTCCGGGTGCCTGCGCCGGCCTCGACGTGGCATTGCCGGGCGGCGTGCCGACCACCGCGGTCTCGGCCGGCTCGCCACGTCTCGGCGGGCGCGAGGTGGTCGAGCTTCCCCTGGCGCGGCAAGCCCCTGCGACCCGAAGCGCCGCCACAGCCCCGACTGCCCTGGCGACGATCAGCTCGTCTGCGCCAGCGACCCGCGGTGTGGCCGGGGTGCCCATCACACAATCGCAGGCCTTCGACGTCGTACCCGTCTACTGGGGCACCGACCGCAAGATCCCTTCCGGACCCATGGCGCTGGTCCGCGCTCCCGCCACCTCCAGCACGGCCGGCATCGTCACCGGCTCCATCGACAAGGCCGTTTTGCCCGGCATCGACCGTGGCGACCGGCTGGTCGTTGGCCGCTCCTACGTGACGGTGCCGCACATCGCCCGCGACAAGGGCTCGATCCAGCGGCCCTGGCAGGTCGGTGTGCTCAACGTCTCCTTCTATGCGCAGAAGGAGGACCCGCGCCGCCACTTCACGCTCGGCAGCTTCGAGCCCATGGACCAAGCGACCTTCGCGCGTCTTGGCAACGAGCAACTCGCCAAGGCGGTGCGCAATCCCGGGCAGGCGCTGGTGTTCGTACACGGCTTCAATTCGACCTTCGAGGACGCGCTCTACCGTACGGCGCAGCTCGCCTACGATCTCGAGTTCGACGGCGTGCCCTATCTCTACAGCTGGCCGTCACGCGGCGAGGAGACCGGCTACCTCTACGATCGCGACAGTGCCGACCGGGCGCAGCGGTACTTCCTGGAATTCCTGGAGATGGTGGCGAAGGACTCCAAGGCGGAGCGGATTCATCTCGTCGCGCACAGCCTTGGGAACCGCCCTCTGCTGGAGGCGCTGCGTGCGCGCGGCAATCCCGCGCAGACTGCGAGAAAGCTCCGTATCGATCAGATCGTTCTGGCCGCGCCCGACATCGACCGTGACGTGTTCGTCGAGATCGCGCGTGCGGTGAACGGCGCGGGACGCAATACGACGCTCTATGCCGCCCACAACGACAGGGCGTTGAAGCTGTCGCGGACGCTGGCACGCGGCGCTTCGCGGGCAGGCGATGTGCCTGATGGCGGGCCCGTCGTGGTCGCCGGCGTCGAGACCATCGACATCACGGCGGCGGGCACCGATGCGCTGCTGTCACTCAATCACAATACGTATGCGGAAGGCGGCCACGTGCTCGCCGACCTGCGAGCACTGTTCCGCGACGGCGTGCATCCCCCCGACAAGCGGTTCCCGGTCTATCTGGCGCAAACGTCGCCGGGCGGGACGTATTGGCGGTACGTGCGGAATTGAAGTGTCGCGTCATCCTTCGTCAAGCGAGCCACGCGAGCGAAATCAGGCGCGCACGCCGGATTTACCTTGTCAGCGGAAGCCGCGGCGCTGCCGCAATCTGCCTTCGACCCGCTATCGAATTGCCGCTGGCACCGGTTGAATTCGGGGGCATGGACGAAGAAGGATTGCCGTCATGTCGACCATGGCCGTGGGCGCGATCGGAGTTTACCGTCATTATCTCTCGCCGCTAAAGGGCTTCCGCTGCGCGCATGCGGCGCTGCACCATCGCGGAACCTGCTCCGATTTCGGGCTCCGGGTCTACGGTCGCCATGCGTTCTCGAAAGCCACGGCTATGTTGCGCCGCCGTTTCGCGGAATGCCGCAGCGCCTATCGCGTGCTGATGGCCACCGCGCCGGCGGTGGACCAGAAGCCCGAGCAGGACGGGAAGCGGAAGGCCGGCACACGCAGCGACTGCGATCCGCTCTCGGGTGTCGATTGCTGCTCCGCCGATCCTTCCTGCATCGAGGTCGGCGCCTGCGATTGCCTGGGCGGATTTTAGAGTCGAGACCTGCATTCTGCGGCCTCGGCAACACGCGTCGTCTCTGCTTAGATGCGGGCAATGACAAAGTCCGAGGAGTGAACGCCATGGCAAGTGCTGCGACTGCGCCCAAGCTCGTTCCGTTCGACACGGGCAAGCTCGACGCACTGATGGAGGCGGCCGGTCTCGATGTGATCATCGCGACGTCGAGGCACAACATCCAGTATCTGCTCGGTGGCTATCGCTTTTTCTTTTTCGAGACGATGGAGGCGGCGGGAACCTCGCGCTACCTCGCGGCCCTGATTTACCAGAAGGGCAAGCCCGAGCGGACCACCTACGTCGGCTGCGACATCGAGAAGTTCGAGGAGCAACTTGGCCGCATTCCCATTCCCAATCGCGACCTCGGCTGGATCGGCAGCCGCTTCACCATGAAGCGCGTGGTCGAACACGTGGGAAAGCTCGGCCCCGTCCGCGCGATCGGTATCGAGGAGGGCTTCCTGCCTGTCGATGCGCACGACGAGCTCCGCCGTGGCCTGTGCAACGTGGAGCTGGTCGACGCCGTGGTGCCGCTGGAGCGGATGCGCGCGGTAAAGACGGCGGAGGAGATCGGCTATCTGCGCGAGGCGTCGGAGCGGGTGACGGACGCAATGATGGTGACGTTCCGTCGGCATTGCGTGCCCGGTGCCACCAAGCAGCAGGTGCAGGAGGCGCTCCGGCGTGAGGAGGTCGAGCGCGGGCTCGTCTATGATTACCTGCTGATGACCGCCGGCACTTCGCTCAACCGTACCGCCTCCGATCAGAAGCTCGCGGCCGGCGACATCCTCTCGCTCGACAGCGGCGGCAACTACAAGGGCTACATCGGCGACCTCTGCCGCATGGGCATCATCGGCAAGCCGGACCAGGAGTTGGTCGATCTGCTCGGCTGGATCGACGAGGTGCAGATGGTCTCGCGGCGCAAGATCCGCCCCGGCGCCCGCGGCGGCGACATCTGGGAGACCGGGCATGCGCTCGTCGCTGCCTCGCCGCACGCCAAGTACTCGGATTTCATCGCCCACGGCATGGGCCTCGTCACGCACGAGGCGCCGCGGGTGATGAACAATCCGCGCTGGTCGTACGACGGCTTCGATATCGAGCGGCCACTGGAGGCGGGCATGTGCCTGTCGCTGGAGACCACGATGCGCCATCCCAGGCGCGGCTTCGTCAAGCTCGAGGACACCGTGCTGGTGACGGGGACCGGGTTCGAAGGGCTGGGCGACACCGGCCGCGGCTGGAACTCCGCCGGCAGCTGAGGGTGGACGGCTGGCTTCAGCGCTGTCTGGCAGTCGAGGGTTAGCTGGCGGCTTGACTGGCCGCTTCACTGGACGTGTTACCCGTACGATCGGTCGTCTGACCGGCCGCCGGCAGTGGCACGAGCAGGCCGTTTCGCTCCAGCACGTCGAGCCAGGCGTAATCCTCAGCGAAAGCCGCCACCAGCGCGGCGCGTGCGGACTCGCTCATGTGTCGCTCGACGTTGCTGGCGCGATGGGCGTCGATATCATCGGCCGGCAGCCGCGCGCTGTCGGGCAGAGTGAGCAGTTGGCGCAATCGCTCGAAATCGGCGGCGAGCGTCTCCTGGCGGCCGACAAGCAGCACATCGGCGCGGCGTGCAAGGAAGTCGTCGGTGCACCCGAGCCAGCGGGACCACGGCACTGTCATGCGATCGAGGCTCGTCAGCGCGGCCCGCGCGGCATCGGCGCCCTCCCCCCCGGCGGCGAGGGCTTCGCCGATGGCGCCTGGCGTGTCGAACCGCTCGAAAGTCCGCCGCTCGGCGGCTGACCAGGGTGAGTGGTACCGCGGACGTCCCTCGCGCTTGCGATCGTAAAAGCCGCTGACGAACCGCGCCACGGGATCGCGGACGACGAACACCACCGTGTGGCCGCGTGGAATGCAGTCGAGGCCGATCGAGTGCTTGTGCGAGAAGATCGCATGGCTCGAGGTCTCGGTCAGGCCCGCGAGCGCATGCTTCAGCGCGGTGCCCCCGGTTTTGTAGATATGCAGAACGTGGACCGGCTCGAGGCCCTTGCGCCGGGCCTGCAGACCCTTCAGCCAGAGACGTACCGTGCGTCGCGCGCGCCTCGGTCAATTGTCTGTGCGACCTGCACGCATCCGAGTTTAGGCCTTTTACACTCTCGACCGCGGAGGTCTTGCTCCAAATGTCATAGTGCACCTGTTGCAGGTACTCAGTCCAGAGTTGCAACCGGCAATCTGTCGCCAGTGAGGCATGCTCGAAACATTGTTCAAATGCCTCGGCCAGCGAGGCTGAAAGCATAAGGCTGGGAATGCAGTCTGTAGGACTGAGTCATGCCGAACGAATTGACCGTTGGCCAGGTCGAGGTCTCATGCACAGCGGCGTTTGCGCGGGCGGCGCGATGCGATAGGTTTCGCGCGCAATTTGAAGGGGCTGTGCATGAACAGGGCGAGCAATCCCGATTTCGCGCGTGCGGTGCGGGCAAGCTTCGACAGCCAAGGCTTGATGGCCACGCTCGGCGCGCGCCTCGTCTCGGTGGAGCCGGGACGCGTGGTCATCGAGTTGCCGTTCTCGCAGAGCGTCTCGCAGCAGCATGGCCTGTTTCACGGGGGCGTCATCGGTGCCATCGCCGACAACAGCGGGGGGTATGCCGCGTTGAGTCTGATGCCGGCGGGCAGCGAAGTACTGACGATCGAGTACAAGATCAATTTCATGAAGCCCGCGAGGGGACAGCTTGTGCGCGCGACCGGCCAAGTCGTTCGCGCCGGCAAGTCGGTGACGGTGATCAGGGCAGAGGTGGCGTGCATCGATGACGGCGCTGTCGCGGAATGTGCCCTGATGCAGGCGACGATGATGCGCGTGGACCGGCGGTGATGCGGGTGTGAGGAGCCCCGGGGCATCGTGAGCGTCGTCGACGGTCGCCTCAGTCAATCTTCATTCGTGTCCGTCTTCACTCACTCAGTCTTCGATGAGCATTTTCCAATAGGAGATACTCAGCAACGTCAGTCTCGACCTTCTGCAAAGACAATCGCGGGGATTGTCGGCAGGAGGGTGACTGCAAACTGCTGAGGCTTTCCTACGCATTTACTGGTACGCATACACTGGAATCCAGATATCAACATCAACGCAACAAACGCACATCTGGACAACCACAATCTAGACAAGAACCAGGTGCGGGTCACTATGATTCGTCATCTGTATAATATGCGCTGTGGATAAGTCTTTTGTCGGCGTTGCGCGGGCGCAAATCACTCGCGTTCTGGGGCCGTTGAAGCGTCGGTGAAGCGTCGCGCCAGGGCAGCGCCCAGGTTTTCAACGGCCCAGCATCAAGGCTTGCGCATGTTGCGCGCTCGCCGTGATCGCGGCCCAGTCGCCCTTGCGGATGGCGCCGGGGGGCGCCACCCATGAACCGCCGACCGCCAGCACGTTGGGCTCCGCCAGCCACTCGGCGGCATTGCCCTCGCCGATGCCGCCCGTAGGACAGAAGCGCACGCCGGGAAACGGACCAGCGAGAGCGCGCAACAGGGCAAGACCTCCGGCCGGCACGGCGGGAAACAGCTTGACGATGTCGAAGCCGGCGGCGAGGCAGGCCATCAATTCGGATGCGGTCTGCACTCCGGGCAGGAAGGGGAGATCACTCGCAGCCGCGGCAGCCAGCAGATCAGGAGTGGCACCTGGCGAGACGATGAAGCGGGCGCCGAGATCCCGGGCCGTGGCCAAGTCGCCTGGATTGAGAACGGTGCCGACACCGACGATTGCCTCTGGGACGTCCTTGACGATCGCGGCAGCAGCGTCGCGTGCAGCCGGGGTCCTCAGCGTGATCTCGATGGCGCGGATGCCGCCGGCGACGAGTGCGCGGGCCAGCGGCACCGCATCGGCCGAGCGCTCGATGGTGATTACCGGGACGACCGGGCAGCCGGAAAGGAGGCTGGCGGTGTGGGCGCTGCGCTCGCTCGCCGATAAGGGCATGCCGGGGCCTCTCGATGTCGCCAGCCTGACGCGGGGCCAGACTGAGGCTGGTGGTGAGTTACTGTGCCGCGCAGACCGCGGCCGGCTCTCCGCTGGTGTGCATCGACAGATCGGTGATCGTGGGCGAAACACCCGTCAATGGATTGTCCGGATCCCAGGTGTAACGCATCGTCTCGAAGCGCGTTGCCAGGGCGTCGTAGATCACCAATCGTCCCGCGAGGCTGTCGCCGATCCCGAGGATCTCCTTCAGCACCTCGGTCGCCTGCAGCGTGCCGACCACGCCGACGATCGAGCCGAGCACGCCGACCTCGGAGCAGTTGGCCACGGTTCCGGGCGGTGGCGCCTCGGGAAACAGGCAACGGTAGGTGGGCAGTGGCGTGCCGTCGGCTGCGCGCTCGTGCGGCTTGAAGGTGGTGAGATAGCCGTCGAACGGGCCGACCGCGGCGAACACCAGCGTCCGCCGCGCGAGGCAGCAGGCATCCGACACGAGATAGCGCGTGGCGAAATTGTCTGAGCCGTCAGCGACGATGTCGTATCGGGCAATGATATCGCGTGCATTGCGGGCCGTCAGCCGCTCGGGCCAGGTCTCGACCGTGACGTGCGGATTGACGGCGGCCAGCGTCTCCCTGGCGCTCTCGACCTTGGGCAAGCCGACGCGGGACGTCTCGTGCACCACTTGCCGTTGGAGGTTGTCGAGGCTGACCGTGTCGTCGTCGACGATGCCGATTGTGCCGACGCCGGCCGCGGCGAGGTAGAGCAGCATCGGAGAGCCGAGTCCGCCCGCGCCGACGACGAGCACGCGCGCCGCTTTCAGCGTCTGCTGACCCTGGCCCCCGACCTCGCGCAGCACGAGATGGCGCTTGTAGCGGTCGATCTCGGCGGCAGAGAGGGGAGCCGGTGTCGGTCTCGATGGTGAAGGTGTCATGGCCTGTATCGTAGTTGGGGCATGGCGGTGGTAAACGCGGGCGCGGGCCCAGTCACGGCTCACGCGGCGTCGCGTTCGAGCGCCGCCAATACCATATCTGGCGTCGCGTCCACCGGCAGCCGTCCGAAATCGCCTTCCACGGCCAGTGCGTGCTCGAGGCGGCGATGGAACTCGCGACGGTCGATCTCGATGGTTCCGAACTGGCGCAGGTGGTCGGTGACGAACTGAGTGTCCAGCAACCGGTAGCCGCCGTGCACCAGCCGTGCGCAAAGGTAAACCAGCGCGATCTTGGAGGCATCCCGCATGTTGGAGAACATGCTCTCGCCGAAGAAAGCGCCGCCGAGCGAGACCCCGTAAAGGCCACCTGCAATTTCGTCGCCAGCCCAGACCTCGACGGTATGGCAGCGGCCCATGTCGAACAGATCGCGGTAAAGGCGGTGAATGCGGGTGTTGATCCACGTCGACCGGCGGCCCGGACGCGGCTCGGCGCAGCCCGAGATCACGAGGTCGAAGTCGGAGTCGATCCTGACCGTGAACTCGGCGGTGCGCACGGTCCGCGCGAGTCGTTTGGGCACGTGGACGCAATCCAGCGGCAGGATGCCCCGCTGCTGTGGCTCGATCCAATAAAGCGCCGGATCATCGGCGCTTTCCGCCATGGGAAAGATCCCGCAGCTGTAGGCCTTCAGCAGGACCTGCGGCGTGATGTCGGTGTTGATGTCGTCGCGAGCAGCCATCGAGCCTCGGATGAAGCGTGTGCAAAAGGCTACGACAGCAACGTGTCGAAGGCTAGGCGGTTCTGATTCACGTCACTTTCCAGGCCTCTCCAGCGAGGCGGCCGGGGCGGGCGTCTGCGCCCCGGCCCGTCGTCGTCAGTTCCTGTCGCGCTCGATGCAGGCGAAGAAGGCCTTGGCCCCGCCGATGCTCAGAGCCTTGCTGCAGTCGGACGCGCCAGCCGGGGCGGCAGCTGCGAGAAGGACAAGAGCGGTCAGCGTCGCAAGAGTTTTCATCGGTGATCTCCAGGTTCGAGTGGGCGCTCCGAAGGTCAGCTACCGTCAGTGTTCACCATTATTTTCAGTAGCTTGTCGTTTGGCTGATGAATGGAGCTACGATGGCTTCGAGTGGGAGTTTCACCGCTCGCGCGTCCGTGATGAGGCGTGAATGGCCCATCGAAGCTAGGTCCTGGTGAGGCATGATCAATCCACGCGACGCCGCCTGCCTTGAGCCAAGTGTGACCGGCGACCGGCAGCTGCCTGCCGCCGGGGCCGCCGTTCCACCGATCGCCTTCGCCGTCCTGGCCCACAAGAATCCCGTCCAGGTTGCCGACCTGATCAATTCACTCGACCTCAAAACGAATATCTGCGTCGTCCATTGCGACAGCAGGGCAGGCGTGGATTTCGAGCGTGTGATCCGCTGCCGCCTGCGCGAAGCCGTGCACCCGAACGTTCGCTTCATGGAGCGCCGCCCGATCACCTGGGGCGGCTGGGGACTGATCGGCACGACCCTGGAGGCGATGCAGATCGCACTCGACTGGCGGCAAGACTGGGGGCACTTCGTCAATCTCAGCGGCCAGTGCCTGCCGATACGTCCAATGAGGGAGTTGGCCGCATTTCTGGCGACCGCCCCCGATGCCAACTTCATCGAGGCCGTCGATGTGGAGACCGACTTCCGCCGGGCGCTGCGGTGGGCCGGCTTTCATTACGTCGAGCTCGGCAGCCGCTTGTATTTCACGCCAATTCCGCGACGGCTGCCGCGCGATCTACACCTCTACAAGGGCTCGTGCTGGGTAAAGCTCAGCCGCGACTTCTGCCACCATGTCCTCGAGGACGAGGTGGCACAACGCACCATCGCCGCGTTGCGACCTGCCAAGCTGCCCGACGAGATGCTGTTTCAGACCATCATTTGCAACGGCCCCTACAAGGGCACGCGCATCGACGACAACAAGCGTCTCATCATCTGGCCCGGGCCGCGATCGCCGCATCCCGAGATCTTGACGATGAGGCACTTGTCGCAGATCGAGAGCACGGGCGCCTTCTTCGCCCGCAAGTTCGACGCCGTGACCGATCACCAGATCGTCGACACGCTCGTCCAGAAGGCGCAGGCGATCCAGGAGACGGCGCGGTGACCGCACGCCGCCTCTTCTCCTGCTATTTCACCGCCATCGGATTGATCGGCGAGCCGACCGCGCGGGTGATTGGCAGCGGCGGCGCGCAGAACAGGAACTCGTAGACCTTGTCCTCGGCGCAGTCCCGGGCGAGTTCGTCGACCTTGAAGATCTCGCCCATGGTGATGCCGATCATCGGGATCACGATCCAGTGCCAAGGCTGGAAGCAGGCGTCGGTTTCGTTCGGGATCACCTCGCAGCCCCAGGTGTCCGCGCAGATCGCGGCGATCTCCTTCTTCTTGATCCATTCGCAGGTGTGGAACGAGAGGCCAGGGGCCGGACCGCCGCCGTAGCCGCCCCAGTCGCCGGCCTTCAGGCAGCGCTCCATGTGGCCGGTGCGGAAGATCACGAAGTCGCCGCGCCTGATCTCCACCTTCTGCGCCTTGGCGCAGGCGTCGAGATCATCGGCGTCGATCGCGGTGCCGTCGTCGAGGCTTTCGACTCCGGCCCACCGCGCGATGTCGAGCAGCACGCCGCGGCCGAACATCTCGCCCTTGACCTTGTCGATCGAGTTCTTGAGCGCACCGCGCGAGCCGACGAGTTCGGCGGGGTAGCCGTTCCACATCTTGCCTTCGTTGAAGATGTGGCCGAGCGCGTCCCACTGGGTGCCGCACTGCAGCGGCATAGATACGGCATCATCGGCATACTGGCTGGCGAACTTCTTGCCTGGGGGCGGCTTCTGATAGCCGGCGACAGCATCGGTGCCGCTCGCGAGCATAGAGTGGATCGGGTTCCATCGCCCGCCGAACGATCCCTTCTGGGGCCCATTTTCGTCGAAGTTCAAGCCCAGCGGAAACGCCTTGCCCTTCTTGACGAGCTTGGCGGCGGCGATGCGCTCCTTCTCGGTGATGTAGTTGAGCGTGCCCTTCTCGTCGTCAGGGCCCCATTTGCCCCATTGCTTGCAAGCCTCGCCCGTGGCGCGAATGTGCTCGATGTCGAAGTGGAACGTCTTGTCGCTCGAGTTGTGCATGGCGTCTCGCCCCCGGGTTCTACGTGTTTGCCGGGCAGCTTAACGGACCCTTGGCAACGAGACCAGCGGCGCCACATGCGCTGGCCGCGTTGGAGGCATGCCGCCCGTTTGGATCGCTGTCCGTCACCAGCCGATCGCGCGGGGCAGCCAGAGCGCGACGTCGGGGTACATGAAGCACAGCACCAGCGCCAGGAACTGCATGCCGATGAACGGCAACACGCCTTTGTAGATCGCCCCGGTCGGCACCTCCGGTGGCGCCACGGAGCGCAGATAGAACAACGCCCATCCGAATGGCGGCGTCAGGAATGACGTCTGCAGATTGACGGCGACCATGATGGCGATCCAGACGAGATTGACGTCGGCCGCTTGCAGGATCGGCAGGAACAGCGGCACCACGATGTAGCTGATCTCGATCCATTCGATGAAGAATCCGAGGATGAAGATGATCAGCATCATGAACCAGATCTCGGCGTTGATGCCGCCCGGGATCCACTTGAACATGTCGTGGACGAGTTGCTCGCCGTTGAGGCCGCGGAAGGTCAGCGCGAACACCTGCGCGCAGATCAAGATGAACATCATGCCGGCCGTGATGCGCGTGGTCGCCATTGTCGCTTCGCGCAGCACTCGGAACGAGAAGCGGCCGGCGATCGCGACCACCAGGATCGAGCCGAGGGCGCCCATCGAAGCGGCCTCGGTCGGCGCGGCGACGCCGCCGATGATAGAGCCGAGGACGGCGAGCACCAGCGCCACGGGCGGCAGTCCGACACGCAAGGCCTTCCGCGTCAACTCGGCGCGGCTCATCAGATCGCGTTCGGCGAGTGAGACCGGCGGCACCAGATCCGGCCGCAGCCTGCCGAGTGCCAGCAGGTAGAGGCAGAAGATTCCCGAGAGCAGGAGGCCGGGAATGAGTGCTGCGGCGAACAGGGTGCCGACCGACTGGCCGAGAATGTCGGACAGCAGGATGAGAATGGTCGATGGCGGAATGATCTGCCCGAGCGTGCCCGAGGCGCAGATCGTGCCGCAGGCCGTGGGCAGGTGATAGTTGCGCCGCATCAGCGCGGGGAGCGTGATCAGCCCGAGCGTGACGATGGTGGCTCCGACGATCCCGGTCGTCGCCCCCATCAGCACGCCGACGAGGACGATGCCGACGCCCATGCCGCCGCTGACTGAGCCGGCGAGATGCCCGATGACGTCCATGAGATCATCGGCGATCTTCGACTTTTCGAGCATCACCCCCATGAACACGAACAGCGGGATCGCGATCAGCGTGTAGTTGGCCGTTACGCCGAAGATGCGCGCGGGAAGCAGGTTGAAGAGGGTCGCGCCGAACCCGAGATAGCCGAATACCAGGCCCGACACGGCGAGCGTGAGCGCGACGGGAATGCCGATCGCCAGCATGCAGAAAAACGACACGATGCAGAGGATCGCAAGGATCTCGTTCGGGCTCATGGCCGTCCCTGTTGTTGTTCTGTGCTTAGACGGTTTTCGTCACTTGATCTGCGGAGCGGACGGATCGATCACGGCGACCCAGGCACGCAGCATGCATGCGAAGCTCTGAATGAGCAGCAGCGCGAAACCGAGTGGCAGCATGGCCTTGAGGATCCAGCGGTGCGTCAGGCCGCCCGGATCGGGCGATTTCTCGCCGATACGGAAGGACTGCTCGACGTAGGGGAGCGACAGGTAAACCAGGATCGCGACGACCAGCACGATCAGCAGCATCGAGATGAAATCGATGATCCGGCGGACGTGCGGCGGGAAGCGGCCGTACAGGATGTCGACCTTGACGTGGCCATCGTGCAGCAGTGCGTAGGAGAGGCCGAGCAGGCAGATCGGCGCCATCAGATGCCACTCGAGTTCCTGCATGGCGACGGAGCCGGTGCGGAAGAGATATCGAAGCAGCACGTTGAAGGCCATCACGCAGACGAGCGCGAACGAGCACCAGCCGGTGATGCGGCCGACTCGATCGATGAACATGTCCAACCGGTCGGCGAGGCGGGCGAGCCCGTGCCGTTGTTCGTCGCCTGTCATGAGCTTTTCCGAAGCTGCCTGGAGGGGGGGGGAGCCGGCCCTGTGGCCGGCTCCGACGATGCGATCAGATCTGACCGCGGATCTGGCTGTGGTAGACGCCTTCCGAGATCGCTGCCCATTTGTCGGCGCTCGCCTTGAAGGTCATGTAGCTGTCGTGGACCTTCTTCACGAGCGGATCCTTGGCAGTGGCGTCGGCGAGCGACTGCACCGTCACCTCCTTCAGCTTGGCGATGACGTCGGGTGGCAGCGGGCTCGCCTTGACCCCGTGGTTCTTGACCAGGTCGTCCAGCGCCTCGGCGTTGGTCTGCTCGCACCACGACTGGCTGATGACGTTGCAGGCGGCGGCGGCGACGCGCACGATCTCCTGAAGATCCGGCGGCAGCGTGCTCCAAGCCTTCTTGTTGATGATCAGCTCCGTGACGGTCGCGGTCTCGTGCCAGCCGGTGGTGTGGTAGAATTTGGCCGCCTTGTGCAGGCCGAGACGACGATCCTGGAACGGACCGACGAACTCGGCCGCATCGATCACACCGCGCTCGAGCGCGGGGAAGATCTCGCCGCCGGGCAGCAGCTTCACGTCCACGCCGAGGGCCGCGTAGACCTTGCCGGCAAGACCCGGGATGCGCATCTTGAGGCCCTTGAAGTCCTCGACCTTCTCGATCGGCTTGCGGAACCAGCCGGTCATCTGCACGCCGGTGTTGCCCATCGGCAGTGGCACCAGATCGAATGGAGCGTAGACTTCCTCCCACAGCTTCAAGCCGCCGCCGTGGTAAAGCCAGGCGTTCATGCCCTGGAAGTTCAAGCCGAAGGGAACGGCCGTGAAATATTGCGCGGCGAAGGTCTTTCCGGCCCAGAAATAGGCGTTGGCGCAGTTCATCTCGACGGTGCCCTTCGACACCGCGTCGAAGCCTTCCAGCGCGGGGATCAACTCGCCGGCAGCGAAGTGCTGGATCTTGAGCCGGCCGCTCGACATCGTGTCGACCATCTTGATGAAGTCGGTCGGCGAGCCAGGGCCCTGCACGTAGAACGGCGAGCCGGGACCGTAGGCGTTGGTCATCTTCCAGCTGAAGGTCTTCGCCTGTGCCGTGACGACGGCGGGCGCGGCAAGGGTTGCGCCCGCGCCGGCTGCGATGGCGGTACCGGAACGAAGAAACTTGCGACGGTTCATGCGTCAGCTCCTGATCAAAAACGGCAATTTCGGTCGCAGCACCGTTTGTCGGTGCACGAGAGGCCGTTTCCAAAAGCAGGGATAGCAATCTCCGTGCCAATCGTTAATATGTTGAAATGACGTTATGTTTCATGGGTGCAGTCGAATAGGCGAGTCTGAATTGAAGGCATGCGCACAAGAACCGGGCACCTGCCATTGCCCAGCATTTCAGCAGGTGCCCATCGGGACGGCTACGCTGTTTCGAGCCTGCGTCACTTCCAGTATTTGCGGCTGGCGATCCGCGCGCCTTCGGCCATCGCCGCGAGCTTGGCCCAGACCACGTCGGGGTCGACGGCTGCCTGGCCGACCCAGGTGCCATAGCCGCAATCGGAGCCCGCGACGACGTTCTCGCGGCCGACGAGATCGGCGTAGCGGCCGATCCGCTGCGCGATCAACTCGGGGTGCTCGATGAAGTTCGACTTGGACTCGAGCACGCCGGGAATCAGCACCTTGCCCTCGGGCAGCTTGACCGTCTCGAACAGCGTGTACTCGTGCGCGTGTCGAGGGTTGGCCGCCTCCAGCGAGATCGCGTGCGGCCTGGCCTTGAACACGATGTCGACGATGTCGGCGAGCGGCACATCGCAGTGATGGGGGCCCTCGTAGTTGCCCCAGCACAGGTGCATCCGCAGCTGCTCGACGGGGATGTTGCTCGTCGCATGATTCAGCGCCTCGACATGCACGGCGATCCGTTTGCGGAACTCCTTCATGTCGAGATCGGCATACTGGATATGCCGGCCCATGCCGAGATCGGGGCAATCGATCTGCAGCGTGAAGCCGGCCTTGGCGACGGCCTCATACTCCTCGCGCATCGCGTCGGCGATGGCGTACAAATAGGTCTCGTGGTCCTTGTAATGATCGTTGCGGAAGAACAGCGACACGACGCCGGGCGAGGCCGCGCTCATGAAGCCCTCGACGTCCTTCTTGCCCTTCAGGGCGGCGGTGAGATTGGCGACGTCGGTCACGGCGGCCGCGTGGTCGCGCACCTTGATCGGCGCGTTGCAGGCCGGCGTCTTGCGGCGCGAGCGGCCGGGGTCGCCGAAGACGCGATCGCGCAGACTCGGGAACTCGTCGAGATCCTGATAGTGGAAGGTATTGCCGGTGCCGCCGAAGCCGTCGAGGCGGTCCTTGATGTAGGTGGCGTAGGATGGCTTCGACATCTCGCCGTCGTTGACGAGATCGACGCCGGCCGCGACTTGCTTTTCCACAACCTCGGCGACGGCGGCCTTGATGCGGGCGCCGAGCGCCTTCGGCTCGACGGGGACGCCGCTCTCCTTCGCGTACATCATGGTCACGAGATCGGCTGGCCGCGGCAGGCTGCCGGTGTGCGTCGTCAGGAAGCGGTCGGTGGAGCGTTTCATCCCATGTCCCTCGTTTGGCGTTTGGCTCACAATGCGCCGCCGCGGGCAGGCGGGCAATGGGATGCAGCGCCGGCCTGAACTGGTCGGCGCGATTGCCTACGTTCTCAAGGCCTTGGGAACTCGACGCCACAGACGCGGCACTTGGACGGCAGCACGAGGCGAGCCTGACGGCCGAGGTAGGCATTGCAGCGCGGGCAGCGTCCCGAGAACTGCACGAACGTCGCCGCCACAACCAGCAAAGCGACGCCTCCCAGCACGAGCCAGCGCGCGGTCGGACTGTCGCCGTACTTTCCAGCCGCGACGTACAGGCCGAAGATCACCATCATGGCCAGTCCGAAATAGGCATACATCCGGCGTTGCCAGGTGCGGACGTGGGCGGCCTCGGCGTCGTTCAGGGGGCGCGGCGGGTTGTCGTTATGTCGGTCCAAGTCGGTTGGTCCTTTGCGCAACGGCTGGCGGGGCGACTGTCGTGTCAACCCCGCCGCCGCGCAAGCCCCATCGTGGGTTCAGGGTTGGTTTCAGCCGCCGAGGCGCGGTAGCCGGCGACAGGCGCTCGGCTGTGCGCCGGAGGTGGCGGCGATGCGGGTGATCGCCTCGCCGAGCTGTTCGCGCGCGACGGCCATGTGATGGGCGTTGGCGTGCAGCAGCGTGCCGGCGCCAGCGATGATGCCGACGTGCCCCTTCCAGCACACGAGGTCGCCGCGGCGCAGGCCGCCGAGCGAGGCGCCGGGATCGAGCGGATCGCCGACCTCGCTTGCTTGCATGTCGCTGTCGCGCGGCGCGGCGATGCCGGCGGCCTGCAGCGAGATTTGCACAAGGCCCGAGCAGTCGAGGCCGGCGCGGGTCTTGCCACCCCACAGGTAGGGCGTGCCGAGGAACTGCTCGGCGACGGTGACGAAGTCTCTTGCGGCGGCGTCGATCGTGGCGATGTGGGGTGATGGCACGAAGCCGCCGGACGCGAGCCTGGACAGCCGCTCGCCCGTACTTTCGACCGTTATCTCGGCGTTGAGGCTGAGCTGGGTCAGAGGTGGCGTCTTGATGTCTTCGGCAGGAAACACCAGCGTCGCCGGCACCACGATGCGATGGGTCGGCGCGGCGACACGCTCGCTCAGTGTGAAAGCCGGCAGATAGCCGACATAGCCGTCGCGGGCGAGCTGTCCCCAGGCCCAGCCGTCGCAAATTTCCAGCACGTTGACGACCTCGCCCATCAGCGCCTCGGTGTCGAGCGCGGCGTCGGCTCGCGGCTGGCGCCTCAGCGGTGCCGACGACGTGATCACCTGGCACGACGTGCCGGCCACGTAGCGCGGCACGGTCACGACCCCGCGCAGTGCATCGGCGGCGAGATCGTCGCGCCAGGCGTTCCGGCGACGGTCGGGGTGTGGGATCTCGGCCGGCATCGGGGCTCCTCAACCGTTGGTGCGCGCCGCCGTCGCGAGCGTCGCCATCAGCGCACGGGCGACCTGCACCTCGCCGCCCTTGGGACCGAGCGAGCGGGCCGACGGCCGCCAGGCGAAAATATCGAAATGGGCGAAGCGACCAGCCTTTTGCACGAACCGCTTGAGGAACAGCGCCGCGGTGATCGAGCCGGCGAACGGCATGTCGGCGATGTGGTTCACGTCGGCGATGTCGCTGTCGAGCGAGCGCTCGTAGCCCGGCCAGAAGGGCATTTGCCAGACCGGATCGCCGATCCGCTCGCCGTGGGCTCGGATCTCGGCGGCGAAGGCATCGCTGGTCGCATACATCGCCGGCAGCTCCGGTCCGAGCGCTACGCGGGCGGCCCCGGTCAGCGTCGCGAAGGTGGCGAGCGTATCGGGCGCCTCCTCGTCGGCGAGCGTCAGCGCGTCGGCCAGTACCAGCCGCCCCTCCGCATCGGTGTTGCCGATCTCGACGGTTTTGCCCGAGCGGCTTCTCAGCACGTCGCCGGGGCGGAATGCGTTGCCGGCGATGGCATTGTCGGCCGACGGCACGAGGATGCGCAGTCGAACGTCGAGGGCGGCCGACATGATCATGTGGCCGAGCGCCAGCGCGGTGGCGGCTCCGCCCATGTCCTTCTTCATCAGCAGCATCGAGGAGGCCGGCTTGATGTCGAGGCCGCCGGTGTCGAAGGTGATGCCCTTGCCGACCAGCGTCACGCGCGGCGCGTCGTTGCGGCCACCCGGCTTGCGCCATGTGAGATCGATCAGCCGCGGCGGTCGCGTGCTGGCGCGGCCGACCGCGTGGATCATCGGGAAGTTCTCGGTCAGCAGGGCGTCGCCGACGATCGAGGTGACGCTGGCGCCGTGGCGCTCGGCGAGGGTGCGGGCGGCGGCTTCGAGCTCGGCCGGGCTCATGTCCTCGGCGGGCGTGTTGATCAGGTCGCGGCCGAGCCAGATCGCTTCGACGGCGGCGAGCGTGCTGGCTCGATGGGCCATGTCGAGCCGCAATCGGGCACCGGGCTCACCGTTGCCGACGCTGGTCTTGTAGCGGCGGAAGCGGTAGCCGCCGAGCCCCCACGCCAGAGCCGCATCGGCGCAATCGGCGCGATCGCCCGCGAGGTGATAGGTGCCGGGCGGAAGCGACGCGGCGAGCCCGCCGACGAGCAGGCCCGCCGGGCCGCAAGGATCGCCCGCGCCACCGCCGATGCCGAGCACGACGGCGGCGAGGCTGCCGTCGAGAGCTGGAACCAGCACGTGCTTTTTCGCCGCGCCGTTGAAGCGTTGGGTCTCGAGCCAGCGCCGTTGCTCGGGTGCGAGGTGGGCGAGCGCCTCCATCGGCGCGCGATCGCCGACGAGGTGGATCGGTACGCTCGGTCCGCCGGGAACGGGCTGGTCGGCTGCGGCGTAGAGGTCCTTCGGGTCGGCGAGCGTCAACATGGCTTGGTTCCGGTGGCTGGGGCGCCGCCAGCGCCATCGAGGCTCGCTGCGTGCCGCGTCGCGCTGATCGTTCCGCATTATTGCGAGCCGGCCCTGAAACACAATGGCCTCGGACCTTTCCGCATCCCGGCCGCGCCCGTTTGTCCGGTGCCGGGAAATCTTTGCCGCAAGGATTAAACTTTTATTGACCTGTGTCCCGGAAACTGACGGCAGGGATGCGAATCAACGGCGCCAAGCGCCGGAAGGAGTGAAGACCATGTCGGATCGCGCTGCGTGTGTGTTCTCTGGAGCCCGGCAGACGCGTCCGCGGGGCGGTTTGCTGGCTGCCGTGGCCGCGAGCTTGATGCTCGGCGCCTGTGCCCAGGTCGGCAGCTTCAACCAGCTCGGCGAGCAGGCCTCGCTCACACAGACCGAGACCGGCGCCACCGCGTCGGACAAGGCTGGCCCGCCCAAGACCGAGCTCGACAAGGCGCTCGCCTATTGGGGCAAGCAGGCCCGCGACAAGCCGAGCGACCTCGACGCTGCCTTGAACTATGCCCGCAACCTGAAGGCCGCGGGACAGAAGGGTGAGGCGCTGCAAGTGCTGCAGCAAGCGGCCATGTATCACGGCCAGGACCGCAAGCTCGCCTCCGAGTACGGTCGCCTCGCGCTCGAACTCGACCAGACCAACGTCGCCCAGCAGGTGCTGCAGGGGGCCGACGATCCGGCCGCTCCTGATTGGCGTGTCGTGTCCGCGCGCGGCACGGTGATGGCCAAGCAGGGCAAGTACGCCGAGGCGATCCCATTCTACGAGAAGGCGCTCAGGCTCTCCAGCAACGAGCCCTCGGTGCTGAACAACCTGGCGCTCGCCTACACGATGAGCGGTGAGCCTCAGAAGGCCGAGGAGCTGCTGCGGCAGGCCTCCGCCAACGACGGACCGCACGCGGCCAAGATCCGCCAGAACCTGGCTCTGGTGCTCGGCGTGCAGGGGCGGCACGACGAGGCCAAGCAGCTGGCCTCGCTCGACAGCCCGACCGATGCCTCCGCCAACAGCACCCTGATGCGGCAGATGGTGAAGGCCACGCCTCAGAAGCCGTCCACCCAGGCCGGCGCCATCACCGCCGGCGTGATGCCCGGCACCGCGGTCGGCGGCTGGTCGACCCGCGTTGTCCCGGCGAAGCCTGCGCGCTGAAGCACGGCATGACGGCTCCATTCCGGACGGCTTTGCGCGTATAGAGACGCGGAGGGCGTACAGTCTGGAGCCGGTCGGGCGTGAGCGAGACGTTGAGAGCGCTGATCGATCGCGAAGCCGCGGAGGCCGGCTTCGACGACGTGCGCGTGACGGCGCCGGATCGCTTGCCGCCCGGCACCGCGGACCGGCTGACGCAATTCCTCGCGGAAGGCCGGCATGGCGACATGGACTGGCTTGCGGCCCACGAGGAGCGGCGGCGTGATCCGAGCGCACTCTGGCCCGACGTCCGCTCGATCGTTATGCTGGGCTTGAGCTATGCGCCCGCAGTCGATCCGCTGGCGGTGCTCGGCAAGCCGGGCCAGGGCGCCATTTCTTGCTATGCTCAGGGCCGCGACTACCACGACATCGTCAAGTCCGGGCTGAAGCGTATCGCGCGCGCACTGGTGGTCGCGTCGGGGGCGGACGTGAAGGTCTTCGTCGACACCGCGCCGCTGATGGAGAAGCCGCTCGCCGCGGCGGCAGGGCTCGGCTGGCAAGGCAAGCACACCAATCTCGTCTCGCGCCGTCACGGCTCCTGGCTGTTCCTCGGCGCCATTCTGACCACGGCGGTCATCGAGCCCGACGTGCCCGAGGCCGATCTTTGCGGCAGCTGCCGGCGTTGCCTCGACGTCTGTCCGACGGATGCCTTTCCGGCCCCCTATCAACTCGACGCACGCCGCTGCATCGCCTACCTGACGATCGAGCACAAAGGGCATATTCCCGTCGGGCTCCGCCGTCCGATCGGCAACCGCGTGTTCGGCTGCGATGATTGCCTCGCGGTCTGTCCGTGGAACAAGTTCGCGGCAGCAGCACGCGAGATCCGGTTCTCCGCGCGCCCCGGCAGCACCGATCACCCGCCGCTGGCCGAGTTGCTGCAACTCGACGACGCCGGTTTCCGCGCGCGCTTTGCCGGTACGCCGGTCAAGCGCACCGGCCGCGACCGCGTCGTCCGCAACGCCCTGATCGCCGCCGGCAACTCGGGTGACGCGGGCCTGCTGCCACTGATCGAGGGTTTGGTGTCGGACGTATCCCCCTTGGTCCGCGCCATGGCGATCTGGGCTTTGCGGCGACTGGGTTCGCCGGCCCGGATCGCAGACCTGAGGGAGCGAGGATTGACCGCCGAGGCAGATCCGGCCGTGCGTGCAGAATGGACGATCGAGGATTGAGCCATGCCCCATCTCCTCTGTTTCGGTCTCGGCTACAGCGCGCGCACGGCTGCGTGCCGCCTCAGTGCTGGTGGCTGGCGCATCACGGGCACGGCGCGGACGGCCGAGGGCGCGAACGAAGTCATTGCTGCCGGATATGACGCCGTCGTGTTCGACGGGACAGCGCCCGGCTCCCAAATCACCGCGGCGCTCTCGACGGCCACGCATCTGCTGGTCTCCGTGCCGCCGGTTCTCCCTTCCGCCTTGCGGGGAGCGAGCCGGGCTGGGAAGAGTCCTGGAGATGCGCTGGATCCCGTCCTCGCCCACCACGCCGCCGACATTCGTGCCGCGCCCGGGCTGGAGGCGATCGTCTATCTCTCCACGATCGGGGTCTACGGCGACACGGGCGGGGCCTGGGTCGACGAGGCGAGCCCGGCCAATCCCGGCTCGGAGCGCAGCCGCGCCCGCCTCGATGCCGAGAGCGCGTGGCTGGCGCTGGGCGCTGCCACGGGCAAACGCACCAGCATCCTGCGCCTGGCCGGCATCTACGGTCCCGGCCGCAGCGCGATCGACAACCTGAAGGCCGGCACCGCGCGGCGCATCGTCAAGCCGGGACAGGTGTTCAATCGCATCCACGTCGAGGATGTCGCCTCGGCCAGCATCGCGGCGCTGGAGCAGCCATCGGCTGGCGGCGTCTACAACGTCACCGACGACGAGCCCTCGCCGCCGCAGGACGTCATCGCCTTTGCAGCGGACTTGATGGGGCTGCCGCCGCCGCCCGAGATCGCCTTCGCGGATGCTCGGTTGTCGCCGATGGGAGCGAGCTTCTATGCAGAAGTGAAGCGCGTTCACAACGCCCGGCTGAAGCGCGATCTCGGCGTTATCCTCACCTATCCGACGTTCCGCGAGGGCCTTGCCCAGATCTTGACCGAAATTTGAGGCATTCAGGGTGCGTTCAGGCGGTCTCGGGTTCCTTCGGCTCCCAGGGCCATGCCGTCCCGCGCGCCGCACTTGCTTCCGCGGGACCGATCGGATTGGTGACGATAGATGCAGACGAATGGACCAAGGCATCTGAGGTCGAGCACGGCCCCTCTCGCGACCCGTCTCCTGGCCTCTCTGGCAGTGTTGGCTGCGACGCTGCTGCTGGGCGTGGCCTGGGGGGCCGGCGCCGTTCGCGCCGACGACAAGGATGCCCACGCTCTCGCCCAGAAATTCGCCGAGGAGGCCAAGACCGACCCGGCACCACCCGGAACCCGCACGGCCGACGAGACCGCCCAAGCGCGCCGCCGCGAGGCCGAGGCGAAGCAGGAGGCCGCGCAGAAAGCCGCTGCCGATGCCAAGCGTAAATCGGCTGAGGCCAAGCGGCGGGCCGATGCGGCCCGCCGTGCGTCCTTGCAGGCCCGCATCGACGAGCAGGACATGCTGACGCGAGCCCGCGCCGAAGCGGCCGAGCGCGCGGCCGAGGAGCGCGCGCTGCAGGCCGAGGTCGACCGCCGCGACGCCGAGCGTGCCGCCATCGCCGCCGAACTCGAAACCCAGGATCTCGACAACCGACGCACACCCGCCGATCGCGAGGCGGACGCGGAGCGGCTGATCGAGGCGGCAAAGGCCGCCGATGCCGCCCGCGTGGCGATGGAGGACGCGCGCGCCGAGGAAGCCCGGCGCCTGTCCGAGAAGCTGAAGCTGGCGCAGGAGCGTCGCGCCGCGCAGCAGGCTGCCCGCGCAGCTGTGCTGCAGCCGCCGCCGTCCGAGAGCAATCACGCCGCTGCCCCTTCCACTGCGCCGGCGCCGGCGATCACACCGCCGCCGTCGGGCGCATGGGCACCATCGAGGTCGGCTGATGTGGCCGTGCCGCAGCCGGAACAGCCGAGCCCGGCCGCTCCACCTTCCGTGGTTGCGGCCGCGCCGGAGCGTCCGTTTCCTCCGGTCGGGGCGGCGCCACCTGAACTGCTTCCAGCGCCCCCCTCGACGATGCCGCCACCGGCCACGCCGCCGCCAACCACCGTGGCGTCGGCCGTGCCGACTGCACCGGCGGCCGTTGCCCCGCGGGTCGCGCCTGAAACGCGCGTCACCGTGCTGATCCTGATGCAACCGGGCAATCGCGGCATCCGCCGCACCAACAAGACCGCCGATCCCGTGCTGTGCCTCGGCCCCGACTGCTATGTCAGCAAAGGCTCCGAGGCCGATGCCCGTCACGTCAACCGCTGGCAGGCGCTGGGCACGTTCAACACACTCGGCAAGCGCGCGGGCGCCTGTAACAACAGCCTCGGCTGCGTGTTCCGCAACGTGGATCTCGGCGCCGTCAGGGCGATGCTGCAGCCGATCGACCTGAAGATCATGCATCACGACCGCCGCGAGACACGCGAGGTCCGCGCCGATCCGACCTGCGATATGGTCGGCCCTCGCCTCACCTGCGCCGCCGGCATCAAGGCCAGCGACTATCGGCTGTGGGTCGTACCGGAGAGCGTGGCGCGCAGGGCGGGCCCCGCGGCCCTCGATGCGGCGTTGAAGGCGGGATTGCCGGAGGGCGGCAGGGTTTGAGGAGGGTGGTGTCCGCTCTCGGCGTGGTGCCGAAGCTCGCCGCAGTGGCGAAAGAGCGCGTCTGCAGCCCGGCGCGCAGATCGTCGCCACGCCGCAAGATGCGCCTCGACATTTGCTCCGTCCCCGTTGCGCCTTACCCGTGCCTGCTGCATGACTTGGGTAAGTGAGCGAGGCGCTGGGATGCCAGAGGGGCACCGTCTTGGACGCCGCACGGCAACAACCGGGGGGGCCACACATGGGTGAAACGTCGAAGCCGCAACCGCCCCTATGGTTGCGAATCCTGCAATTCCCGCTCGTCCGCCTTTTCTTGCTGGGTCCGCTGCTGTTTTTGCTGGCAGGTATCAGCAATGGCTTGTGGGGCCAAAAATTTGCAGATCGGCCAGTGTTCGCCATCGCCAGTGCGGCCGTGATGACGGCTCTCGGCATTGCCGTCTACGTTGCGTTCGTGAGGCTCGTCGAGCGGCGACCGGTCAGCGAGTTGGCCTTCCCGACGATGGGTCGAGAGCTTGCGCTGGGCATGACGGCGGGGGCCGGCCTCTATGCTTTGTGCGTGCTTGTGTTGATGGCGCTCGGCATTTACCGCATCGAAGGCGTGAACTCCCTGGCGCTGATGTTGCCGTCCGTCGCAATGGCGCTGAGCTCAGGGGTCTTGGAGGAATTGCTGCACCGGGGAACGATCTTCCGCAATGTCGAGCAATTGCTGGGCAGCTGGATCGCATTGTTGGCATCAGCGCTGTTTTTCGGTTTCAGGCATTTGGGCAACGCCGACGGCAACATTGTCGGGGCCGTTGCCATCACCATCGAAGCAGGCGTGTTGCTGACCGCTGTTTATCTGCTGACCCGCCGGCTGTGGCTGAGCATCGGCTCTCACATCGCCTGGAACTTCACCCAGAGTGGCATCTTCTCCGGCTCGGTGTCCGGCGCATTCGAGCAACCTGGTCTGTTCAAGGCTGCCATCGAAGGACCGGAGCTGCTGACCGGTGGAAAGTTCGGCATGGAGGCGAGCAGTGTCGCGCTGGTGGTCTGCACGACCGTCGGCCTGATGATACTGGTCATGGCCGTCCGGCGCGGCAACATCGTGCCACCGCCATGGAATCGGACAGTCTGAGACGCGGGCCGTCTAACAGTGCCAGCATCACGACGTCGAAGCATCGAGCGGGATGGAGATCACGAACTCGGTTCCGGGATTTCTCTGGCGGACGGCCATTTTTGCATTCAGCTGGCCGATGAACACCGCTATGAGGCGCATTCCGAGCCCCTTCGCCCCGCGCGGATCGAAACTCTGAGGCAGGCCGGTGCCTTCGTCGCCGACGGAGATCGAGAGAGTGCCCGGCTCGACCTGTTGGACCTTGATGTCGATCTTGCCGCCCGTTTCGTCCTTGTACGCGTATTTTGCAGCGTTGGTGATCAGTTCGTTGACGATCAGGGCGATGGCGACGGCGCGCTCTGTTGCGACCAGAACGCCTTCGACCACGTCGGTGACGATTTCACAGCGGGATACGTTCTGATCCAGATCCTTGCAGATGGTGACGATGTATCGGCCGATGTCCATTCGTTCGATGTCGGAACCGAAACTCAGCTGATCGTGAAGTTTTCCGATGGCCGTGATGCGATGCGCGGCCTCATTCAGATGTTCCGTCAACTCCGGGCTCGCGTTGTCGCGCGCCTGCAGGTTCAACATGCTCGCAACGATCGCGAGGCTGTTCTTGACGCGGTGGTTCATTTCTTTGAGCAGGACTTGATGCCTTTCGAGCGCCGCGGCGAGCTTCCGGTCATGCCTTTCTCGTTCGATCGCCATGCCCAGAACGTTGGCCGCGCCCTGCAGAAACGCCAAATCATGCTCGAGGAACTCGCCTTCTGATTGGCTGTCGACCTCGAGCACGCCATACGGTTTTCCGTCACCCTGCAAGATGACGTTCATGGCGCGCCGGATGCCGTGAGTTTTGAGTAGTTCCGACGTCCGGAAGCGCTCTTCGTTCTCGAGGTGGTTCGAAATCACCGGCTTGCCGGTGCGCAATGCGAAACCGGCCGGGGAATCGAGATCGGCGCCAACGGTCGCGACTCCGACCACGCCGGCGTCCCATCCCACGCCCGCACGGACAAGCAGCCGATTGTCGGCCGGCCGATGCTCCAGGATCTTGCAGAATTGGGCGTCGAGGCCCTGAGCCGTCAATCGCGCTGTCTCCTGGAGCAACATGTCGAGCGCTGCTCCCTGCAAGGCCAAAACACCGAGGTCTGCGAGCAGCTCCTGCTGACGAATGCGAACCTGCAGCGCCCTCAACCCCGTGTCGGGAGTGTCGCCCGTCGGGTTCGCCTCGACGATGGGAGTGTCGTTGCTGCTCTCGGCGGCCACCGCGTGGATCCTTGGTTCGAGGTTGTTCGGAGCGGTGGACCAGGACCTGCCGGTCGCTGTCACACGAGCAATCCAGGGACGAAGCGGCGGCCCAGCTCGGCGAGTGCAGCTTCTTCGCCGAGGCTGCGAGGCCAAAGAGCCGATTTATCCCGCGTTTTCAGGTCGATTGCCGACTTTTCGCACGGTATCGTGGAAGCCGCGGCCGAGCAAGCGGGGGAACGAGCGGCCGGTCGTTGCCGCCGCCGGTATCGCTCGCGCTCCTTGACCTGCGCCCTTGTCTCGCCTGCCGTCTCCGGCCATAACGCGCGCGAGCGCATCATGTGCGGCCCACCGCAGGCCTCGTGCCGAGGCCGCCTCGCCCGGGAGGACACCAGAATGACCAAGACCACTGTCGTGCTGATCGACCGCCATCCCGGCCGCTCGACCCAGACCATCGGCATCGCGCGCGAACTCGGTACCGATCCCGACCTGATTCACGAGCCCTCCGTCGGCGTCGTCGGCACCAAGGGCGACAGCCAGTGCTACCTCGGCGTGCTCTCGAAGGTCGACGCCATCCACGCCGAGTTGAAAAGGCGCATCGGCACCGGCCCCGGCCAACTCAAGCTGCGTCTCGTGCAGCCCGAGTACACCATCGCCACCTCGGACGGCATCCGCAACGGCACGCGCGAGATGCGCTACTCGCTGATCGGCCGCGAGGTGACCAACGACTCGATGTGCGAGCATCTGTCAGCCACCGGCCTCGCCGGCACCATCGCCGTCGTCGCCTGTGACAAGCCGCCGGTGGGCACGCTGGCGGCGATGCTGGAGCACAACCAGCCCGCGATCATCATGTCGGACGGCACCATTCGTCCGGGCCACGACCCCAAGACCGGCGAGGCGCTGGACATCGTCAGCGCCTACCAGGTTGCCGGCCACCCTGACGCGGAGTACCGCCACCACATCGCCTGTCATGCCTGCCCGGGCATTGGAAGCTGCGGCGGCATGTTCACCTACAACACGATGCAGACCTTCATCGGCGTCGTCGGCATGCAGCCCCTGCACATGGTGGCGCCGGCCTCCGACGACCCGCGCCGGCTCGAGCAGTTCCCCAAGGAGCTGGTCGACCATCTCGCCAACCTGATCGCCAAGGGCCTGAAGCCGCGCGACATCGTCGTGCGCGATTCGATCCGCAACGCGGTGATCGTGGCGATGGCCGTCGGCGGATCGACCAACGTGACGCTGCATGCGCCCGAGATTGCGCGCGCCGCCGGCTACGGTGATTTCTGGAAGGAGATCATGACGCCGGAGGAGTTCAACCACCTCTCCCAGCACGTCATCCCCGTGCTGACCGACGCGCGGCCCTACGGCAAGTACTCGATGCTCGACATCGACAACGTCGGCGGCGTGCAGGTGATCGTGCGCGAGCTGCTCGACGCCGGACTGCTCAACGGCGAGGTGATGACCTGCACCGGCGAGACGCTGGCGGCTCAGGTCAAGCGTCTCGCGGCGAAGCCCGTCGACGGCAAGGTGATCTATCCGGTCGAGAGGCCCTACAAGCCGACCGGCGGACTGCGCGTGCTCGGCGGCAACCTGTCGCCGGAGTTCTCCGCGATCCTGAAGCTCGCTGGCGTCGAGGGCGGGCTCGAGAACAACCTGTTCAAGGGCAAGGCGCGCGTCTTCGCCGGCGAGCAGGGCTTGCTCGAGGCGCTCGACAAGACGCCGGATCGCTTCCAGAACCACGACATGATCATCGTGCGCTACGAGGGGCCGAGCGGCGCGCCCGGCATGCCGGAAATGCTCGATTCCACCTCGCGCATCACCACGCTGTGTCGCGAGCGCGGCATTGTCGTCGCGCTGATGACGGACGGCCGCTTCTCCGGCGGCTCGGTCGGCCTCGTCATCGGCCACGTCGGCCCCGAGGCGGCGCTGGGCGGTCCGATCGCGCTGATCGAGGAGGGGGACGAGATCGTCGCCGACCTCAACACCAACGAGCTGAACTGCACCGCGCTTTCCGATCCGGCCACGGTGAAGAAGCGCAAGGCGGCGTGGGACAAGGTCGTCGCGGCCAATGGCGGCGTCCACCCCGACTGCGGCATCGCCGACACGCGGCTCCTGCATCGTGCGCGCCTGACCGCCGTTCCCGCGACCCGCGGCGGCGGCCTGCATCCAGGTCGCGAGATCTGGGTGCGCGAGCCCCGCACGGCCGAGCGCTCGGGCTTCGTGCCCAAGAACAAGTATCGCCCGAGCACGACCAAGGCGTTCTGAGGCATCACAGAGACCGTTGGCGGACAAGGGCGTGCGGGCTACGGCTCGCACGCCCTTTTTCACAGTGTCCGGCGTCCAGGCTGGCGCTTCGGCGGATGGCGTCCTATGGCTTGTGCTTGATCGGTCGTGACCGGGCTCACCGTGTCCGGCATCGCACAACGCTCGCAAACCAGGGCTGGGACATGAATCTCGAGAAAGTCGTCTTCGGCTTCTTCATCCTGCTGTCGGCAACCCTCAACTTCGGCTTCGTGCTGGGAGACATCGGCAATCCGGAGTACCACCACTTCTGGGAGCTGTTCGCCGCCATCGTCGTCAACTTGATCGCGACCGTGCTGAAGTTCGGGGACCGAACCCACATCGGCGCCGTGCATCTCGCTTCGAGCCTGGTGGCGCTGCTGCAGCTCGGTGCTGCGGCGCTGGCGTGGTTCTTCGTTTCGCGCACGGCCGGCGACGCCCCGCTGACACCGAGCCAGATGGCGAGCATCGTTTCGCTCGCCGCGGGCGCGCTGCTCGCCAATGTCGTCTCCGTCGTCATCATGGTGGTCGAGACGACGTTGCAGAGGCGCTGACGTGGGCAGCGTCTTCTTCATCGCTCTGCGCCGGCTGCGCGCGCCGCTGGTCCTGATCATCCTGATCTTCACCGTCGCCACGCTCGGGCTGACGCTGATCCCGGGCGTCGGCCCGGAAGGCAAGCCCTGGCACATGAGTCCGTTCCAGGCGTTCTATTTCGTCACCTACACCGCCACCACGATCGGCTTTGGCGAGATACCCCATCCGTTCACGGACGTGCAGCGACTGTGGGTCACGCTGATCATCTATCTGTCGGTGATGGGCTGGGCGTTCCTGCTCGGCTCCGTGCTGGGGCTCAGCCAGGACAACGGCTTCAAGCAATCGATCCAGACGGCGCGATTCCGCCGCGCGGTGCAGTCGCTGCGCGAGCCGTTCTATCTCGTCTGCGGTCTCGGCGAGACCGGGCTGATGGTGGTCAAGGCGCTCGACCGGCTGGGGCGGCGTTGTGTCGTGCTCGACCAGGACGAAGGTCGCCTCGGCGAGCTGCAGCTGCTCGGCCTGGCCGCCGACGTTCCATCCCTCGACACCGACGCGCGGGTGCCTGAGAACCTGATCCTCGCCGGGCTCAAGAAGGACGAGTGCCGCGGCGTGCTGGCGCTCAGCAGCGACGAGGAGGCGAACCTCGCCATCGCCATCAATACCCGCCTGCTGCACCCCGGCCTGCCGGCCATCTGCCGCGCCTTCACGCCGGGCATCGCGGCCTCCATGACCACGGTCGGCACCTACCAGACGATCAACCCGTTCGTGCAGTTCAGCGATCAGCTCCGCCATGCGATGACGGCGCCGGACCGTCACCGGCTGCTGACCTGGCTGACCGGACCGCCGGGCGCCTATTTGACGCCCGCGATCCCGGTGCCGCCCGGCCACTGGATCGTCTGCGGCTATGGCCGTTTCGGAGAGCAGGTGGTGCCGGCCATCCGGCACGGCGGCTTCGCCGTCACCATCATCGATCCCGCGCACGAGGCCGGCGAGGACAAAGCCGCCGGCATCCGCCGGGTCCGCGGTCGCGGCACCGACCGGCAGACATTGCACGCGGCCGGAATTGCCGAGGCCTCGGGCATCGTCGCGGGAACCGACAACGACACCGCCAACCTCGCCATCGCCATCGCGGCCCGGCAGCTCAAGCCAGAGCTGTTCGTCATCGTCCGCCAGAATATCGTCGCCAACCGCCCGCTGTTCGATGCGCTGTCCGCCGACATGACGATGGTTTCCAGCCAGATCGTCGCCAACGAGTGCGTCTCGATCCTGCGCACGAAGCTGCTGGCCGATTTTCTCGCCATCGTGCGCAGCCGCGACGAGGACTGGTCACAGGATCTGGTCTCTCGCTTGACGGCGGTCTCCGGTGACGCCTCGCCCGACTTCTGGAGCTTCGAGATCTCGGCGGCGGACACGCCGGGGCTGCACGGCGTGTTGCAGCGCTTTCAGGGTGCGGTCAGCATTGGCGACCTCCGCCGCAGCTCGTTCGACCGCAGGATCCAGACCGGTAGTGTCGCCCTGCTGCTGATCCGCGGACGCGAGACGTGGGACCTTCCCCCCGACGACACGCCGGTGCAGGAAGGGGACCGGCTGCTGTTCGCCGGCACGCCAGCCGCGCGGCGCGAGCAGCGCGAGGTGGTTCGCAATGCCAACATCGCCGCCACCGTCGTCGCCGGCCGGGGCTCGCTCGAAGGCACCATTTGGCAGTGGCTGGTCCCGGGCCGGTCACGCCGGTAGGGCAGGCCGGTGATCCGCCATCTGCTGCGCACGGCGTTGCCTTGGCCCGCGCCTCATGCTCATGTCTGCCGCAAGAGGAGACGACCCAGATGGCCAAGCCGAGTTTCATACCGACCGTACACACTACCACCCTGCTCGATCGCGTGGGGACGCGACGCGCCGATGCGAAATACATGGCTGGCCAGCTCGCCGCCGCTGACGCCCGTTTCATCATTCTGGCCGACTTGAAGCCGGTGATTCATTCGAGCTTGGACAAGAAGACCGGCTCTCTGCGCTGGTTCGGTCAAACCGACATCGCAAGGCTGGAGCTGCCGACCGCGGAGGCCATGTTCCTCGGTCTCGACCGCACCACCAAGGCCCCGCACTGGGCGCTCGCCTTCTCCGATCACCGCTGCAACGCGGCGCCGCATGCGATCGAGATGCTGCGGCCTGCCGTCGATCTGCGCTCGCTCGCCATGCAAGGCGTGCTGCCGGCCGAGGAGTTGTCGCTCGCGGGGCAGGCCCGCGCGCTCGCCGCTTGGCACCAGAACGCCCATCACTGCGGCCACTGCGGCGGCAGCAATCAGGTCAAGGATGCCGGCTGGAAGCGCAAGTGCTGGGCGTGCGGCATGGAGCATTTCCCGCGCACCGACCCGGTCGTGATCATGCTGATCGTCGATCCCGCGAACGACCGCTGCCTGCTCGGCCACGAGGCGCGCTTCGCCGAGAAGATGTACTCCACGCTGGCAGGCTTCATCGAGGCGGGCGAGGACATCGAGCACGCCGTGCAGCGCGAGGTGTTCGAGGAGGCCGGCATCCGCGTCGGCGACGTCCATTTCCATTCGACGCAGCCCTGGCCGTTCCCGCACTCTCTGATGATCGGCTGCATCGGCATCGCCGAGACGACGGATATCACCATCGATCCGACCGAGATCGTGGAGGCGCGCTGGTTCCCGCGCGCGGAGGTCGCGCTGATGGCCGAGGGCAAGCACCCCGACGGCTGCTGGATTCCCGGCCAGCAGGCCATCGCCCGCGCGCTGATCACCGCCTTCATCGACGGCAGCTGGAAGCGGTAGCCACCTGCTGGGTGGCGCGTGCGGTTCAAGCCGCGGCGTGATGAGATCGCCATTTGCGGGCCGCCCCGAGATGCGCTATCAGAGGCCTTCGCGCCACCGCGCGCCGGCATGCACCCGTAGCTCAGCTGGATAGAGCGTTGCCCTCCGAAGGCAAAGGTCACAGGTTCGAATCCTGTCGGGTGCGCCACTCCATTTTCACCCCCAAAAACCGACCGCAAAGCCTTGAAAAATGTGGTGGTTTCGTGGGTTCGAAGTCCCTCGGAAATCGAGTATTTGACACGACCCCCAAACAGGAGACGAAGCAGTTTCCGGCGTTGGTCGATACGCCCGGAATCCCATAGAATCCGGGGGTTTGAGAGGAAGCCGAAGGAGGTTCGAAAACTTTCCTCGAAGCTCTTCTTCGGACGGCCTCCCGAGGCCGCTTTCTCGGCCAGGAGATTCTTCTGATCCTGCAGCTTGTGAAGCTGGGCTTCGTAGGCGTCGATGATGGTGCGACTGTCCGTCTCCACAAGCCGAGCCACCAGCTGCTCGATCTTGCGCTCGATGACCTGAAGCTCGCGTGCGGCGGTGCCCGCGAGTTCCTTGGATGCGCTCTCGCGGGTTTCCCATAGAAGTTTGATCATGGCGTGGGCGGCGAACAGCAGCTCCTGCGTCGGCCTGATGTCGTTCAGGAGGCCGTCGAATGCCGCCTCAAGCGTCTCCTTTCGAATCGACTTGCGCGCCGCGCTGCAGCCTTTGGTAAAGCACCAGTAGTATGCGTAGTGCTTTCCCTTACTGCCCTTCGCCCACGCAGCCGTCATCGGCTTGTCGCAGCAATCGCAGTTCACGAAGCCGCGCAGCGGGAAGTCGTCTTTGACGTCGGGGCGGGCGGGTGCTGTTTGCTTCCCATCAAGCCGGTCTTGAATCTTGAGGAACGTCTCAAAGCTGATGAGCGGCTCGTGTGTAGCGCGTCAATCTGGGTGAGACGGCGGGCGGCGATCGATAGAGATTGCGGCGGCCGATAGCGAGTGCACGATCATCTCGATTCGTTCCGCCGGCAAGTCGTTTCTGATTGTCGCTGATGTCGCGGTCTAATTTTCGATGCGGTT